>DAOTTT010000287.1:0-4433 GCA_034437635.1 Anaerolineae bacterium
GTATAAAATTGATCTTTCACGCTGACTAGCCCATTTATGGGCTTCCAAGCCTTTATGTAGCCATCGGCTTTGAGCCGATGCGGGCAATATACACGCTAGCTGAGTAGTTACTAACTAGATCACATTAAGTCGAGGGAAGGGCAACAACGCCTTTCCCCGGCAAAGATCAATCCAATTGACGCGGCACGTTGGGGGGGCGCGTCGTGGGGTTCGGGTTTTGGGGGATGCCGCCCCGCTGCTGGAGTTGCTCGTGATAGGCCGAGAGATATTCTGATATTTCTTCGCGGCGGCGTTGTTCCCCTTGCGTGCGTTGACGGCTGCGCCAGCGTTGTTGTCGCCGTGTAATCTCTTCTTGGACGGCAGCCGGACGCGGCACCGCCTTAAACACCTTCTCGTCGCCCCGGTCACCGCCCACAAGCGCAATCGTCACCGTGCCATAGTTGAAGATCGCCCGCAGTAAGCCGCTTTTAGTCGCTGTGACGTTATCCACACGATCCAGCAAAATTTGATCGTCCTCATTTTGCAAGAACAAAGGCCGCTTGTGGATCAACTGGATCATCTCATCACCGACGATATACATATCATGCCGCCAGTCCCAATCCGCCCACCAGAACCACAACAGCGCCACCACGCCCAACACTGCCGCCAAGATCATTGCACCCGCGCCCAAGTTGAGGATTACCAGCCCTAACGCCGCGACCATCAAACCACCTGGTGGGATGATATGCCATAACCAATACATCACATGCTTACGGTAGACGGTATTGCCTTGGGCATCGTTATACTGCATCGCCAGCAAACCACGCGGCGCATTGTCAATTTTCACGTCTTCTTCTTGCTTGGCGGCGGGCACATTGTCTTGCTGGCCGATAATTTTGTCAATTTCCGCCTTGATGGTGTTACGATGTTCGCGCTCCGCCTGCTCCACGTAGCGGTTACGGTTCTCGAAGATCAAATTTTGGATACCGTCAGGATCAGGCATGATCGTAAGCTGCAAATTACCCGCATCCCCGGCGGTACGAATATCAACCGTGCCGTAATTAAACACCCGCGAGAACGGATCCGCCGTTATCATGTCGGCGTTGATCTGTTGCACGCTGCTCAAGGGAACTTCGCTGCGGTGTTCTTCAAACGAATGAATGACTTGCTCAATGCGAATGATGCGTTGATCGGTGATAATGACGTGATCGTTGCGCCATTCCAGATAATTGTAAAGCAATAACGCGCCGGGGAAGATCAAGCCAACCCCGCCACACACCACAGACAGCACCGGAACGGGCAAAAAGGCCGCCGCAGCCATCGCCGTGAGGAAGACCCCCACAGGCAACCACGCTTTTTGGACCAACGTCCACCAATGCCGGCGCACATCCAGCAAGATAACTTCGCTCTCGCGTTGGCCTCTAAAGATTTTCTCGCGTTGGCGCTCTTTGGCCGCTTCTACGGGGATGGGCAAATATTCTTTCATCTCTGGATGATACGACACCACCCGCCACAACTGCTGCCGACTGACGAATAACACCGTCGCCGTCTGTAAAACGTGCAAAGAAGCCGTCTCGCGCCCGGCCTTAAACAACGCGGCTTCATTGAGATATTGATTAACGCCGACCATGCCCAATACACGCTGCTGGCCGTCGGCTTCTACGCGGATAAGCTGCCCTTGCCCCATCAAGAACATATATAAGCCCTTCGCCTCTTCCCCTTGTTGGAAGACCAGTTCGCCCGGTTCAAAGCGCATGATGCGCATCGCTTCCTGTGCCCAGTTCAACTGTTGTTGTGGCAACTGGGCGAACAAAGGCAATAATCGAATTTGAGCCTCAAAACGTTCTGGCATAGGGATTTCTCTTTCTCTGGTCGCGCAGATGTGCATATTGTAACGTATTTTTGGGGTTCACCCTGCATTCAATGCGTTTATAACACCATATTCATGAGTGTACTATTCGTCATATAGGCAAAAATCCTTATAATGGGCAATGATATGCTATCAAACAAAGGAAGCGCCATGTCAAGCTCTCTCGTTGGGCGCATGCTCGGCAACTACAAAATTATCGAAAAACTCGGCCAGGGAGGAATGGCGACCGTTTATATCGGTTACCAAGAATCGGTCGGTCGCCGTGTCGCAATTAAAGTGCTTCCACCACATCCTGGTATGGAAGCGGATTTCGTCGAACGCTTTGCGCTCGAAGCCCGCACCATCGCCAAGTTGCAACACCCACACATTTTGCCTTTGTTCGATTATGGCAAAGAAGACGACATCCTCTATCTGGTCGCTGCATTTGCGGAAGGCGGCACGCTAGAAGACAAAATGCGTGCGCAACCACTCGACATCAAGTTTACAGAGCGCATCTTGCGGCAAGTCGCCGGGGCCATTGATTACGCCCATCGCCAAGGCATCATCCACCGCGATATTAAACCGGCCAATGTCTTGCTCTCCGAAGAAGGCTTCGCCATGCTCGCGGATTTTGGCATCGTCAAAATTATGCAAGAAGGCGGCCCAGATTTAACGGGAACCGGCGTTGTGGGCACACCCGCTTATATGGCACCGGAAGCCCTGCAAGGCGACAGCATCGACAGCCGCGCCGATGTCTACTCGTTGGGCGTTGTCGCCTATCAGATGCTCACCGGGCAACAGCCGATCACCGCGCCCTCTATGATGCAGATGATGCTCAAGGTCATCCAAGAAGACCCCGCGCCCATCAGCACACAAAACGACAGCTTACCCGCCGCCCTGGACGTGGTTTTCGCCAAAGCATTAGCCAAAGACCCGGCAGAACGGCATCAAACCGCTGCGGAATTCGCAGAAGCGTTTAGCGCCGCCATCAACAATACCGAGGCGCTGAAGGCCATCCGCGCAGCGCACCCCGTGAGCGCCGCCGACATGCCAACGGCGGCCATGCGCACCAACCTTGCAGCGGATAACCAACCAACCGAGCGCATCCGCGATGCCGACCAACCACTAACCCCCGCAGATACAGGCAATACGATCATCGTGCGCGAAGGCGTAAGCACCCCGGTGATTTTGGGCGTGGTCGGGGTAATCGCCGCTGTGATTATCGCCGTTGTGCTCATCATCACCGGGCAGAGCGAAGACGACCCCGACAGCGTAGCGGATACACCCAATACAGAGATCCCCACCCTGCCAGAAGCGCCGACATTCGGCCAAGTCACCTTTACGGACTCTGCCGCACTAGGCGACACGATCACACTGCGCGTTGATGATCTGGCGCAACCCGGTGACGATGCCGTTTACGTCGCATGGTTGTTCAACACGGAAAATGAAAACACCTACAAACTGGGCGAAGTTTTCATCGATGGCTTTGGCAGCGGCGCACTAACCTTCACCGACCCGGACGGCATCATGCTACCATCTTTGTATAATGCCGTACTCATCACCCTTGAGGATGACATCGACGCGGAAGCACCAAGCGATGCCGTCGCCTACAGCGGCAGCACACCACAGATCGTCAAAGACGCACTCCGTGCCATTTTCATCGAAGCCGAAGACGGGTTAAACGGCGGCAGTCTGTTAGATGGCATGGTGATCGAAGCGGAAACCGCCGCCCGGCACGCGGGCTTGGCCTCTACATCGACATCTGTCGTCAGTATGCAATCCCATGCAGAACATACGATCAACATTCTCAATGGCACACAGATCGACCACGACGGCGACGGTCGTCCGGTCAACCCAGGGCGCGGCGTGGGCGTGTACGCCTTTGCGAGTCGCATCAGCGCCCAACTCGACCAAGTCATCGAAGCGCCCGGCGTAAGCCAACGCCAGATTATTGATACCGACTTAATCCGCGTCTGCTTGGATAACAGCCGTATCCGTGCCGACCGCGTTATTGAGCTAGAAGAAGACTTGCTCGCTGCTGATACGTTGGCGGGTGTGGCCGAAGAAGCCGCCGAATCCGAGCGCATCGCCAATGAGATCGTCACCGGCGTGGACAGCAATGAAGATGGCACAATTGATCCTTTTGAGGGCGAGTGTGGCCTTGACCAAATCGCGCGGTTTGGGCTTTTCGTCGCCGGGATGCAACTTGACGAAGGCGGTTTAGAATAACGATGGATGTTAAAACGTGTACATGGCTGCTAGAAGATGTCATTGATTTTGAGGCAAACGCCCGCGTCGGCGTGTTGTTTGCCGATGACACCAAGTTTTTATATCACTTAGCACAGAGCGTCGATCAAGTCGATGTCTTTGACCGCAACCATCACAAATTATTGATCGTCGAAGACGAGATCGGCCAAATGGACAACTTGACCATTCATAATGCCGTGTATCCAGACGAGCCGGAAGGCTACGATCACATCATCATGCTTGCGCCCAAAGGCCGGGATTTCGCCCAAGCGCAGTTATGGCGGGCGCTGCACAGCCTCAAGCGGGGCGGCTCGGTATATATCGCCGGGGCCACCAAAGAAGGCGCAAAGGCCGTCAT
>DAOTTT010000288.1:0-15082 GCA_034437635.1 Anaerolineae bacterium
CAGTTGCCGGATGCCGACACCACACCCTACAAAGATAACAAACACCATGATGATGAACAATGGCGAGAGATCGAGCAACGCCATCACGACAAAATAAACGATACCTAATAGCAAAGACAATACGCGCCGCATAAGCACAGCGTTCTCGTAGGTTGTGTAATGTGCCGGAGCCGCAACGAACAGAAAAAGACCACAGAATATGCCAGCTAATGCCATCAGCCACCAATATTGGCGTACACGTCGATAAAGCATACTTAACCGTTCTGTATCAAAATCAGATAGAGAAAGTTTTCGCGTTCTTCGGGTGTCATCGCCCTAGGCCGCCCCTGATCTTCGATAATCCCCGTGAACAGATCAACACCTAATAAGCGCCCTTCGTAGATCAACAGTTGATCCATAAAAAAGCGCACCCCGCCGAAGAACTCCTGATCGAAGAACAAATTCCCCAAGCCATAATGAATGAACGCTTCGTGTCCAGCATCGGCAGCGTAAAACTCAAATGACTGCGGAAAATGAGCCTGTGTGCCTAGCACCACATCCGCGCCGAGATCGGCCAGATAGCGGAAGTCAAACCGCTGTTGTGCGCTCGGTGCGTACTGGTCTAACTCCAAATATTGCACGGTGACGATCACAATGTCATGCGCCGCCTTAAGCGTCGGGATCGCCCCATTCAACCAATCACGGTCACAGCTTGCCGCCCCTGGACGCACACCGCCCAACATATTCGCATCTTCGTTGACCAAAGCGTAATATGGCCCAACCCAATTACACGACAGCATCGCAATGGTGTTGCCGTTATGCTCTATGATGTGTGGGGTACGCGCTTCCGCGACCGTTTCGCCACCGCCAACCGTCGCAATGTCATTCTCATCGTACCATGTGAGCGTTTCACGATAAGCCTCATAACCAAAGTCATTGTTATGATTGCCGCTCAACTCGACAATATCCAAGCCAAGTTGATTAAACAACGCGAAATGCTCGACTTTGCTACAAAAGCTATGCCCTAACCCGGCGATGCCTGTCACGCTTGGCTGCGGGCAACCCGGCACAATAGATACTTCATTGCTGGTATGGAAAAAATCCGCCCGCGAGACATACGGCAGAATACCGCTTGCCGCCCATTCTACGCTGTTTGCATCTAAAGCCGGGATCGTCTCGCGGGTCAACGCCGTGACACCACTCATCACCATGCGCGTGAGTTGCTCCGGTTGGAAGTTCGGCGTATCTGTCGCAAAGACATACGGGTAATCATCAAGTTGGTCGATTGGATGCAATTCGTCTACGTTCAGCACGCGGTAACGCGGGATAAGCGCATCGAAAGGTAGCAGCGTAAATAATCGCGTATCACGCCAGAGCGTGTTATAAAGCGCGTCATCAGCGACAATGCGCGTACCGGGCGCAATCGGCACGCCAAAGGCTTGTAATTCGGCGGCTGTCGTCTCGCTGAGGATCAATTCCGGTATAAGCAAACCTGCCCATAAGGTACTGAGTTGGTCTTTGGCAATATTGGCGTTCAGACTGTTAAATGCTACAACCGGCACATAGAGCGCCTGTCCGGTTATGCTCGTCGTAATCTCAGGTGGGGTAACTGTCGGTGTTGCTTCTGGCGTTGGCGCTTGCGTCAACTGCCAATTGGCCGTGTAGAAGTCCACATAATCAGCGACATAAGAACGCCAATAGTCGTTATTATGTTGGCCTTGGGGATGCACAGTATATTGATAAGCTACGCCGCGTTCACTCAGACGAGCATCCATTATATCTAAGCCAGGTGCAGCATAATCATCACGCCCACGATCTAACCAAATGCGTAAGGCATCCACACCCGGCGCGTTCAACGCAAGATCAAGCGGATTATATTCCGGCGCAGCATGATAACGGTCAAAAAACGCGCTATGCCCACCGACCGCGCTGAACATCACCGGGTTGCGCAGCGCAATGTGAAATGCCCAAAACCCACCACGAGAAACACCGCCAATAGCGCGTTTACTGCGTGTCGCATCAATATGATATTGTGACTCGACCAACGGCATTAACTGATTGACAAACACGCCATACCACGAGTTATCATCAAAGCGATTTTCATTTGCGATCCAATTACCAAAGGGCAAAACAGCGATCACCGGTGGGAGTGTACCCTCAGCGATACGCGCATCTAAAACGTCTTGCAAGCCCAAGCGGAGCCAATGATTATCGTCATCGTTGGAGCCGTGCATCAAGTAGATTACTGGGTAACGCTCGGCGCGGTCGGCATCATAGCATGGCGGCGTGTAAACGGTGTAGTACATCCGCGTTTGGATGTTATCTGCGACGTATTCATGGCGTTGCGTATTCCCGGTCACACAATCTGACGTTGCTTGTATTGTCGTCGTCAATCCGAGTAAAAACGGAATAACACCCAACCAAACGAGTCGAAACATGGCACCCCACAAACAAAAATCGGGTCATCAGACCCGATTGTAGTGCGAAAATCAATTTTGACCAGATTAACTCACTTTTTCGCTCAAGCGGTAGCCAATGCCGCGCACATTGACAATCAAGTCCGCGTCTTGCTGCGCGGATTTGAGCTTGCGCCGTAAGTTACTGACGTGTGGCCGAATGACCTCACGCGCTTCGGCTTCATCAACGGCATAACCGCGCACCTCGCGCACTAACTCATGGCATGGTACCACCCGGCCACGATGCGCCGCGAGATACAGCAACAAGTCAAATTCTGTCGGCGTTAAGTCGATGTCCTTATCCGAAACGGCGATCTGATAACGTCCTGGGTAGACCGTCAAGGGGCCTAGTTGCATACTAGAATTCATAGAATCCGAGAAGGTTTCGCTTTCGCTGGCATCATCATCTACCACCTGCACAGGAGCGGTAGTTGCCGGTGTCGTATCAACATCCGAGCGCACAAGTTCGTATACATCGCTGCGAATTGCATCGAGCAATGTACGCCGCCGCTTGAGGTTTTGTGCCCGCTCAACCCCGCGTGACACGCTCTGCCGTATATCTTGGCTGGAGCTTGGCTTGATGAGATAGTCGTGTGCGCCTAAGCGCAACGCTTCGACTGCGGTGCCTAAGCTCGCATAAGCAGTCATCAAAATCACGATGACATCGGGTGATTCTTCTTTGATCTGCCGCAGAAGTTCCACACCGTCCAAGCCGGGCATACGAATGTCGGTTAGAACGACATCGTAAGTTTGTGTGTTCATTATTTCCAGCGCTTCTTCGCCACTAGCAGCTTCGCTAACAATATAGCCGACACGCTGCAAAGTCTTGCTCACGGAGTATCTATTCGCACCTTCGTCGTCAACGACAAGGATATAAGCATTTTCTTCAAATGAGGAATTGTTGTTCATGCGCACAACCTAATTTACTGTTCGCTAATTCTTTCTCAAGAATACATTATGCCATCTATTTTAGCAACCATTACACGGCGCGAAACCCATGAAAAATTAACGAAATCCTGACGATTGCTCAACGCATTAAAGTTTGGGTCAATTTGCCATCCATTATCCAGCAATATAGCGACCACACGCTCCCCGATACAGACTAAGGGCAGTGTTTGTCGCACAAATTTTGGAACTTTCCAGTTAATCAACACATCTTTGAGCTTTTTAGACCGGAAAATATCCCCATTTTGGCGCGTGCGTAGCTGCAATGTCGTTACATTCTTTAGACTTAAGTCCGGCCATTCCCCGTGTAATCCGTTATCTGGCAGGGGCGTTTCACCAGGGATTTTTATATCAATATGACCATAAAAAGCCGGATAACGCCGCTTAACGTCCACTTGATAAGCGTCTAAATCACCCAAAATAAGGTATTCATAATCAACATAGAGCTTCTTGTCATCGAAAAATTCGGCAATGCTCCCCGTTTGCCCTTGCTCCGCAATTGTAACGGCATGGGTAATCTGCTCGAAGGTGACATGATGTGCGAGGACATGATGAATTGCGGCATTTTGTAAAGCAGCGTGTAGATTAATAAAGATGTGGCGCGGAATCAGCGTATACCGTTCTTTGATATGACTATGCGATAAACATTGAGCATGAAGTTGGTCTTCGATAAAAGCCTGCTGTTGTGCGGCAATTTGTGCAGTTTGGTTTAATGCGCCGACAATCTGCGGGTTTATCGTCGCCAAGAGTGGTACAATCTCATGGCGGATACGGTTCCGCAGAAAGTTTTGATCGTCATTTGTAGGATCATGACGTGGCGTGAGTTGATGTGTAGCGCAATAGGCTTCTAATTCAGCGCGGGTCGTCCATAAGAGCGGCCTTACCAAAGGCACATCATGGGCACCCGGCACAACAGCCCGCGCTTGCATCGCTTGTAAGCCCGCACTCCCTGCCCCACGCAACAAGCGTAACAAGACTGTTTCCGCTTGATCGTCCGCGTGATGAGCCGTGAGAACAGCTTGCGCCTGGATGCGCCGCGCAACATGCGCTAAAAAGCGATACCGACAGACCCGCGCAGCATGTTCGATGTTCATCTTGTGCGCTTTCGCGTAAGCCATGACATCAGCGGTACCCACATAACACGGCACCCACCATGCCGCGCACTGCTCCATCACAAAGCGTACATCCGCAGCGGAGTCCGCACGCAGTTGATGATCGAATGTGGCAACATGCATCATTGTCCGGTATGCTGTCTGATTGGCGAACCAATGCAGCAACGCGAGCGAGTCCACCCCACCAGAAACCGCAACAACCAAGGGGTGATCGTCAATTAAAAGGTTGTATTGTCGGATAACCCGCTGTAAAGTTTTGATCGGCTTGTCTCCTTAATCATTAGAACAGGTCACATCAATGTACGACCTTGTAAGGATATGCTATACTTTCGCCCTGTATGACGACAAGGCACAAACGCACTGCCGTTAGGAGAGTTCAGTGTTAAGCCCTTTAGATGCATTGCTTGGCTTATTCTCCCTGGATGTAGGGATTGACCTGGGTACTGCCAACACCTTAGTTTACGTTCGGGGTAAAGGCATTGTTCTCAACGAGCCTTCTTTTGTCGCTGTTGAGAAAAAGACCAACCGCCCACAAGAAGTTGGCGCACGAGCCAAGGAAATGTGGAGTAAAAACCCGAAAAACATTATCATCGTCCGCCCACTGCGTGATGGTGTAATTAGTGACTTTGAGATCACCGAGGCCATGCTGGATTATCTGATCCGCAAGGCACACGAGCACACCTGGGTGCCTATCCCGCGCCCGCGTGTGGTGATTGGTATCCCTAGCGGCGTAACGGAAGTGGAAAAACGCGCAGTGTTCGACGCGGCGATGAACGCCGGGGCACGCAACGTCTATCTCATCGAAGAACCCGTCGCTGCTGCCATTGGTGCAGGCTTGCCCGTCACGGAGACGCGCGGCAGCATGATCGTTGATATTGGCGGTGGCACGACCGAAATCGCGATTTTCTCTCTAGGTGGTATCGTTATCAGCCGCTCGATCCGCGTCGCCGGGGACGAGATGGACGAAGACATTATCCAGTATATGCGCACCAAGCATAACCTCCTCATCGGGGAGCCTACCGCTGAGGGGATGAAAATGGAAATCGGCTCGGCTTACCCGCTCCCACAGGAAGACACGTTCAAAGCCAAAGGGCGTAACCTCATCACGGGTTTGCCCACATTGGTTGATGTCAGTTCAATTGAACTGCGGGACGCGCTTTCCGGCTCAGTCGATATTATCATCGATACGATTAAAGATGCCCTAGACGACACCCCACCAGAATTGGTGGCAGACTTGATGGAAAGCGGCATTTGCTTGGCCGGGGGTGGCAGCCAGCTTAAAGGCTTGGCGGAGCGCGTCACCGATGAGGTCAACATCCGCGCATATATCGCCGAAGACCCCATGACGTGTGTTGCGCGGGGCGCGGGGCGCGTGCTGGAAGACTACAACAACCTGCGCCGTCTGCTTGTGGGCACCGAGCGCGGTAGCACCTGGCACTAGCTAACAAAGAGGTGATGTTATGCGGCGCAATTGGCGCTCTAACCCATTTTTGTTTTTTATCGTCAGCCTGTTCATGTGCAGTTGCTTGATCTTAACGAGCTTATCGGGGTTATTGACTTCTGCGGAAGGGCTAGCAGCTACGCCGTTATACTTCGTGTCGGATTTTTTTAGTGATGCCAGCGAACAACTCAATGATGCCGTTGAAGACCTGCAACAAATCCAGACATTGCGCGAGCGCAACGCTGAGCTAGAAGAAGCCTTAGCCCGCTCGCAAGCAGAGCTTGTGCGGCTACGCGAGATCGAGAGCGATTACCGCCGTATCGCGGCGTTGGTTGATTACACCAACGCCTTCGATACCCAAGAGACGGTCACGGCGGAGGTCATCGGTTACGATCCAAACGCGCTTCTGCGCACGATTATTATCAACGTGGGCAGCCGTAACGGGATTACGACCGATATGCCAGTCGTCACGCAACAAGGGCTTATTGGGCGCGTCATCAAAGTCACCGATAACGCCTCCCAAGTGTTGTTGATTATTGACCCCAATAGCAACGTCAGTTCCCGCTTGCAGACGACCCGCGCCCAAGGCACTATCGAAGGCTTGCTCGCGGGTAACTTACGGATGCGCTTGATCCCCTTAGATGCTGATGTACAGGTCGGCGACATCGTGCTGACATCCGGCTTGGGGGGCAACTTCCCGGCGGATGTTCCCATTGGACAGATCACAAGCCGCCGTCAATTTGAATCTGAGTTGTATCAAACAGCAGAAGTCCGCAGCTTTGTTGATTTTGATCGCCTCGAATTCGTGCTGGTCGTCACGAATTTCCAGCCCGTCGATCTATCCGTTTTTGAGGATGATGAAGAATAATCATCAATGGCGACATTCCTCAGCTTTCCAATCATGGCATTGGCGGCGATTCTCCAAGCGACATTTGTACCACAGATTCGTTTATTGGGTGGCGGCCCGGATATTCCGTATTTAATCGTTTTAGCCTGGGGCATCAATGCGGATTTAGACTCTAGCGTGCTTTGGGCTTTTGTCGGCGGCATTATGGTAGACTTAATGTCAAGCAATGCGCTAGGCACGAGTACCTTTGGTATGTTGTTTTTGGTGTTTGCCATCAACGGCCTGGGGCAACAAGTCTATCGCATCGGCCCGTTGACTCTGGTCGCTTTGGTGCTGTTCGGCACGATCTTCCAGCAGATTGTTTTATTAGCCTTGACGATCTTCGCCGGATACCGTGTCGATTGGCTGTTTAGTTTGGGCTATGTGGTCGCACCGACTATCTTTTATAATTTGATCTTTATTTGGCCTGTCTATTGGTTTATCAGGCGCATACAACGGCGCATTGAGCGGCGTGGTGGGGGAACTCGTATATCATAAGTTGATGAGGTTATTTGAGCATGTTTAATAATCGCCTAGACCCCTTCCAGGGGTGGCGGCTGACATTCTTCCAGGGCGTGATCTTCGCCATATTCATCATCTTCTCCCTGCGTATGTATCAGATGCAAATCGTCGATAACACCGGCGCACAGATCGCCGCTGACGAAAACCGCCTGAGCCAGTTACCGCTACCAGCGGATCGCGGGGTGATCTTCGACCGCAACGACAACATCTTAGCGAGTAATGTGCCCGCCTACCGCGTGATTATCATCCCGGCGGAACTGCCCGGCGACCGCGAAGAAGAACTCGCCATCTTTAACCAACTCTCCGCGCTGACAGGTGTCCCGGCTACAGCCGCCCTGGCGGATGCCAGTGGCAGCAACCTGCGCAGCATTGAAGAACTTGTCATCGAAGGCTTGGGCTTTGCGCCCTTCCAGCCGGTAGTCGTCGCTGATGACGTTGATTTAGATGTCGCCTTGCGCATTTTAGAAGAGAAACTCAATCTACCCGGCGTTGACATCCAAGAGGCAGCAGTACGCCGTTATGGTGACGAAGATCGCCCCAACGCCGCCGAAGCCACCGCACATATTGTCGGCTACATGGGGCCTATCCCCCCAGAGGAACAGCTCGAACTGCTTGAACTGGGTTATGACCCGGCTTATGACCGCATCGGATATGATGGCATCGAACGCTATCTTGAAAATATCTTGGCCGGTCAGCGTGGTTTTATCCTGCGTGAAGTCGATGTGGCGGGTGAAGAACAAGCCATCATTGAGCGCATCGAATCCACCCCAGGGCAAAATATCCGCTTGACGATTGACGTTGACCTGCAAATCGCAGCACAGCAAGCCCTCGTAGACCAGATTACCCGCATCAACACTGAAGCCGGGGAAATCGTCACCGAGTCCGGCGTTGTGATGGCGATGGACCCCAACACGGGCGAAATCTTAGCGATGGTCAGTTACCCAAGTTATGATAATGGTCGTTTTGCCCGTAATATTGACGTGGATTATTATTTGCAGTTGATCGAGCAAGGCATCGAACGGAATCATAATCCTTTCCTCAATCAAGCGATAGGCTCGCTCTATCCGCCCGGTTCATCGTGGAAGGTCATCACCGCAGCCGCCGTCTTGGAAGAAGAAGTCATTGATGCGGACACACAGCTTTATGATGCGGGGGATCTCTTGGTCGCAAACTATTATGCGCCCAATGATCGCGGTGCCGACCAACAGTTCGTCTGCTGGATCTTCAAAGAAGGTGGCGCACATGAAGAAGTCGATATGGAACGCGCCATCGCCCAGAGTTGTAATGTGTATTTCTATCAAGTTGGTGGCGGCAACCCGGAAGTCAGCCGTAATGTACTGCGACCCAACGGGTTAGGGATTACCAACCTCGTGCGCTACTCCACCGCGTTAGGCATCGGGTCGGAGCTAGGCATTGAACTCCCCGGCGAACTCGCAGGCCGTATGCCTGACCCAGACTGGAAGCGCCGCACCTATGGCGAGAACTGGTCTACGGGCGACACCTACAACGCCGCGTTTGGTCAGGGCTATGTGACAGTCACACCGCTACAGCTTACCGCATCGCTGGCGACCTTAGTCAACGATGGCACCTTGTATCAGCCCACCGTCGTCCGTGACTTTTTGGACGCGGAAGGTAACGCCAGCGAACCCTTCGAGCCAACGGTATTACGGCATGTCAACTTGGCCAATATCCAAGAAGGCGAACCGCTCCAACTGTTGCTACTGGAAGATATGATTATCCAAGGGGAAAACAGTTTGGCGTGTTTGTGCGAGCCGGATAACCCGGATATTGGCCGGGGCAACCCATACTACAACCCGGCACGCTGTAACCCCAATAATTACGTGGGCACAGTGGACATTGACCCAACCTTAACAGGCGAAGACCTACGCCAATACCAAGTACATATCCCGCTTAACTATACGTTCAACGGGCAAGTATGTGACCCGCTGCGTTTTAATCCAAACTTTACTCCGGCATTTTTGAGCACAGAAAACATGGAAGAAGTGCGCGTCGGCATGCGCTCAACTGTGACAATCGGCACCGGGCAAGAGGCCGACCTGCCGTATATCGCCTTAGCCGGCAAGACGGGCACAGCCGAATACTGCGACAACATCGCCTACCCGCTGGGGTTGTGCGAGCGCGGCAACTGGCCCGCACACGCTTGGTTCGCCGCTTATGGGCCGTATGAAGACCCAGAAATTATGGTGGTGGCCTTTATCTATAACGGCATTGAAGGCTCGACTAATGCGCTGCCTGTCGTCGTGGATGTCATAGAAGAATGGTATCGTCTGCGCGAAGATCGTAACGGGACAAGTATCGCCCAAAACTAGCGTCTACAAGAAAAAACAGTATTATTGAGGGTAAGCTGTTTTTTCTTTCAGTTGTGAAGAGAGATTTTTATGAGTGATGACATGGTCGCCATCAAGGGAAGCACCGATGGCATTCTGGTGAGCTTGAGCGCCTCTGAAGAATGGCTCAACGTAACCGGCGAGCTTGCCCGCCTGCTTGATGAAAAACAAGCGTTTTTCTCCGGTGCCAAACTCACGGTAGAATTAGGTCAGCGGCCAGTCCCTAAGCATGAACTCAGCGGTTTACGCGCTTTGGTAGAACGGCGCGGGATGCACATCGACCTTGTGCGCAGTGATAGCGTGACAACCATCCAAGCCGCACAAGCCCTGGACTTACGGACGAGTGCCATCACCGAGCAAGCCGTCGCCGCTGACCCGGATTTAGCCGATGCCCTGCCCATCAGCCCGGAGGAAGAAGGCACCAACGGCGTTTTGATTAAGCGCCCGTTGCGCTCTGGCAGGCAAATTCATAGTAATGGGCATGTTATCGTGTTTGGCGATGTTAACCCCGGCGCGGAGATCATCGCCGCTGGCGACGTGTTTATATGGGGGCGGTTGCGGGGCAACGTCCATGCGGGCGCTTATGGCGACGAAGGCGCGATCGTCTGCGCCCTGGATATGACCCCGACACAACTCCGCATTGCAGGGTACATCACGACATCACCACCGGATAAACGCCGTAAACCCAAGCCGGAAATGGCGCTTATCCGTGATAATCAAATCATAGTGGAAGCCTGGAACATCAAGTAGGAGGGTAACAACCGCGCATGGGGGTTCAACCGCAAACATCACAACAAGGTGCGCGTAAACGAGCGAAAGTCGTCACGGTTACGTCAGGTAAAGGCGGGGTCGGCAAGACGACGACGACGGCCAATATCGGCGTTGCACTCGCCCGCATGGGTAAGCGTGTCGTCGTTATTGATGCAGACATCGGTCTGCGCAATTTAGATGTCGTCATGGGGTTAGAAAATCGCATCGTTTATGACATCGTAGACATCGTAGAGGGACGCTGCAAGCTGCGCCAAGCGATGATTAAACATAAGCAATTCCCGGAGCTTTACCTGATACCTGCCGCACAAACGCGCGATAAAACCGCCGTCAGCCCGGCCAATATGGTAGAGATTACCAATAAACTCCGTGAGGATTTCGACTTTATCGTGATCGACTCCCCAGCGGGCATTGAGCGCGGCTTTCGTAACGCACTCGCCCCTGCCGATGAGGTTTTGATCGTCACCAACCCGGAAGTCTCCGCCGTGCGTGATGCCGACCGCATCATCGGCTTGATCGAAGCAGCCAACCGGGGGCCTGCCCGCTTGATCCTCAACCGGGTCAAAATGGAGATGATCCGCAAAGGCGAGATGCTTTCCGCCAAGGATGTCACCGACATTTTGGCGATCAGCATTATCGGCATCGTACCGGAAGACGAATACGTCATCCCCGCGTCAAACAGCGGTGTACCCGTCTCGACAAACGAGAAATCCCGCGCAGGACAAGCGTTTAGGAACATTGCACGTCGCTTAAACGGGGAAGATGTACCCTTTATACCGCTGGAGAACTCAGGCGGCTTCTTTAACCGTATTGTTAATCTGTTCGGCGGTGGGAGTTAAGAGAGGCAAATGTTATGGTGGGTTTCTTCGATTGGATGTTAGGACGCGGGAAAGATAACAGCACCGGCAGCGCCAACCGCGCCAAAGAACGGCTGCAAGTAGTTCTTGTGCATGATCGCATTAACATCGCACCAGAGCAGCTAGACGCGATGAAGCGCGAGATTTTAGAGGTGATCTCTAAGTACGTTAATGTGTCGTCAGATCATGTTGATATTGCCTTGCACCAACACGACCGCAACAGCAATAAAATCGTTGCAGAAATTCCTTTCTCCGCGACGATTACAGACGAAGACCCGGATGAGAACAATGATCTCCCCACGTTTGATGACGACGATCAATCGTACTTTGCGGAGACACAACCCACCCAACGCCCCTACGACGACGAAGACTAAACCGCACCTTCACCAACATCTGCGTATTGATTATAATCAGTGCGCAGATGTTCGTTTGCAGGATTTCCCCTAACGTATGCGCAACATAAACTTTTTCCGTCAGTACGATTATCCGTTGCTTATTGTGACGATTGTGCTCGTTGTATTCGGTGTGATGATGATCGCCAGTGCGACCACCGGCGCAATCTCCAATGAGTTAATCACACGGGTGCCCAACCAAATTCAATACGCTGTCATCGGCTTTGTGCTGATGTTCATCCTTACTTTTATGGATTATCGCATGTTAGGTGCCTTGCACTTTTGGTTGTACCTCTTGCTGATTATCCTTTTGATTATGGTGTTGTTGTTCGGGCAGGAAGGCGATGGTGGTGCGCGACGGTGGATCAACCTGGGTATTTTGATTCAACCCTCGGAGATCGGCAAGGTGATTATCGTCATCACACTTGGGCACTATCTCGCCCAACGCTATCAGAAGATGGATCGCATCACCACCGTCATCGGCTCCGGTTTGCACTTGGCGGTCCCGTTAGCCCTTATCTTCCTCCAACCGGACTTAGGCACGACAATCGTCTTTTTGGTGTTGTGGTTTACGCTGATATGGGCGGCAGGTCTGCGTATGCAACATCTCGCACTGGGTTTTGTTACAGCGATCATGCTACTACCGGTGTTATGGACGTTTATGGAAGATTATCAGCGCGAACGCTTTACCACGTTCATCAGCATCAGCCTGAGCGACCCGGATGATGCCGATCTCCAGCAGCGCACAGGTACGGAGTATAACTACCGCCAAGCGGCGATCAGTATCGGCTCTGGCGGCTTATTCGGCAAAGGCTATATGAACGGCACGCAATCCCAGTTACGCTTTTTGCGCGTGCGGCATACGGACTTTATCTTTAGCGTCATTGCGGAAGAATTCGGCATGGTTGGTGGGATTACGGTAATGCTGGCTATCGGCTTTGTCGTCATGCGCATCTTACGTGGGGCGTGGCTCGCCGCCGACCCACTCGGCAGTATGATCTGCTATGGCGTTGCCGGGATGATCTTCTTTCAAACGGTCGTTTCTATCGGCATGAACCTCGCGTTATTGCCCGTAACCGGGTTAACATTGCCCTTTATCAGTTCCGGCGGCACCTCGCTCTTGGCGACTTTGGCAGGCATCGGCCTTGCTCAAAGCGTCATTATTCGGCGGCGGCGGCTGGCTTAATTTATGCTTGCACTAAGGAGAGATTTGTGACTGTTCGCACTCGTTTTGCCCCTAGCCCAACTGGGCCATTGCACATTGGCAGCGCCCGCACCGCATTATTTGGCTGGTTGTTGGCGCGTCACCATGACGGCCAATTTATCCTGCGGATTGAAGATACCGATCAAAAGCGTTATGTAGCTGAGGCTGAACAAGAATTTATTGATATGTTCGCTTGGCTCGGTATTGATTACGACGAAAGCCCACAAAAAGGCGGCGATTATGGCCCCTATCGTCAATCAGAACGCCTGGGAATTTACCAAAAATGGGTGGATTGGCTCATTGAGAAGGATAAAGCCTATCGCGCTTATGATACACCGGAAGAACTGGAGCAGATTAACGAAGAACGCAAAGCGCAAAAGCTGCCACCGGGCTACAATCGCGGGCATCGTGACCTAACACCAGAGCAAGAGCAACAATACATTGACGAAGGCCGTAAGCCTGTCGTCCGCTTGAAGACACCGCTCGAAGGCAAAATCGTCGTCCATGACTTGGTACAGGGCGAAATTGAATTCAACAACAAAAATTTACAAGACGTTGTACTGTTCAAATCAGACGGCTTCCCAACTTACCACTTAGCGCATGTGGTCGATGACCATCTGATGCAGATTACACATATCACCCGCTCTAACGAATGGATTCCATCTTTGCCGTTGCACGTCCACATCTGGCAAGCGTTCGGGTGGGAAATGCCTAAGTTTGCTCATCTGCCGGTACTGCTCAACCCGAACGGCAAAGGCAAATTGAGTAAGCGTCACGCCGGGTTTACCAGCAACGACAATAAGCCGGTTTTGGTTCTGGTCAAAGAGTTTAAAGCAGCGGGGTATCTGCCGGAAGCAGTCTTGAACTTCCTAACCAACATCGGTTGGAACTTTGGCGACGAGCGCGAAGTCTTCGACATCGCAGAGGCTATCGCCCGCTTTGACATCAGCACAGTCAACCCGGCCAACAGCGCCTATCCGGTTGAAAAGCTGGACTGGCTCAACGGCATTTACATCCGCGAGAAGTTGACCTTAGATGAACTCGCCGAACATCTTAAAACGCCGTTACAAGATGCCGGTTACACCGTAGACGATGCCCTGCTTAAACAGGTTGCGCCCTTAGTACAAACGCGCATCAAAACGTTTAACGATGTCGTAGACCTGGCCGGGTTCTTCTTCAAAGATGACTTCACCCCACCAGAGGCCGACATCCTCATCCAGCGCAAAATGGATGGCGAAGGTATGGTCAACATGCTGGAAGAAGCCGTCAAGCGCCTAGAAACCATCGACGATTGGACAACAGACACACTCCACGAAGAGATGAAGGTGCTTGTCGCTGAACTAGGACTCAAAAACGGCCAGGTCTTTGGCGGGTTACGGGTTGCTGTCACCGGACAGAAGATTTCCACGCCGACATTTGAGTCAATGGCGATCATCGGCAAGGACGAAAGCCTGAACCGCATTCGTCAAGGTATCGCCGTTTTACGGGCTGCATAGCGCACACATTGCCCCCTGGATTTCATCTTGACATTACAGGGGGCAAATTGTATCTTAGTGACCACATTGGGAGATAGTTTAATGGCAAAACAGCGGGTTCTGGCCCCGTCGATCTAGGTTCGAGTCCTGGTCTCCCAGCAAAAAGCCTCGCCCAATAGCGGGGCTTTTTCTATGACCATCAAGGAGGGGCGCAGATGGCACCCATAGAACCAAAACAGATCACCCGTGCGGCTATTGCTGGCTTAGTTTTGTCCGGTTTAGGCATCGGCCTTTTCGTCATCATCTGGAACGTATTAGGCAGTGCAGGCGTAGCGGATTTCCCGCGTTTATTTGCGGCAATGTGCGCTCCACCAGCCATCATCGCCGCAATTGTCGGTTTCTTCCTGCTTATCGTGCGGCCCTATGAACCAGCCGACGACGACGCAGCGGATGATTAACTTAGAACAAGCCTTTCACAATCAGCAAAAAGCCGATCAACCCGATCGGTATCCCCACGATGGCCCCGATCACCGTGATGGTTAAGGCAACCCCGATAATCATCAGTATCAAACCGACAATTATTGATAACAATTTACCAAGAAAATCGAACATAAATTCGACAACTTGCCATAATATCCTGAACGGTAAAGTAAGCATTTCATCAAAACCTCCTTGCTGGAAACCACCCGTCTTTAGC
>DAOTTT010000289.1:0-4389 GCA_034437635.1 Anaerolineae bacterium
ATGTTAATTTAATTATTACATTTATGTTCATGGTATCAAAAAAGGATGCTTAAAGCAATCATTTATTTAAAAAAAGGCGTGCGGCGTTATAATGATAGTTCGTAATTGGTAGTAAAGGCACACACTATGCAGTATGAACGACTGGTCAAATGGGCACAGGATTTGTGGGCACAACGCTGGCCGGATCGTCCGTATCACACGATTTGGGCGTCTTCGGAGTGCAGCAACAAAATCGCACACAAACAAGTTAAGGTCGGGCGACGGCTACGCGGTAAGGCGCGATATGCGGGTTTAGAGATGCTCGAATGCCCAGCGATTGTGCCGATCAGCGATTGTGGTACACGCGGCAAAAAGATGGTACTCACGGCGACTTCTGGCGCGTATTTATTCAAATTTGAGCGCGAAGATGCCGACGATTTTGAGGTGATCTACACAAGTTCGTATTTTGATGATGATGTGCAGGACCTCACGGCGATTGCACTCGTGCCGGACGACGCTTTAGAAACGTGGTCGGCGTTTGAATTCCAATGTGCGCGGGCGGTACGGCCACGCATCAAGCGGCGGCGTGATGTGTACATCATCGGCGGTACAGACTCCTTTTTTGAGCCGAATATCGACTGGGATAGCGTTATCCTGCCGCAAGACCTCAAGCAGCAGATTTTAGACGATGTGGAGTCGTTCTTTACAGAAGGCGTGGACATCTACAAGGACTTAAACTTAGCGCCATTCCGTAAGTTGTTGTTTGCAGGCGTGCCAGGGACGGGTAAAACGATGCTGTGCTCGGCATTGGCGAAGTTGGCGATTGAACAGAAACGGATTGTGGTTTATGTCTCCGGCTCCGACCGTGACGGGGCGACGTTTGAGAAAATTCAGCGGGCGTTTCAGGCGGTGGCGGCGGCCAAGTATCCAACGCTCTTGGTTGTCGAGGAATTAGACGCTTATCTGCGCGGGGATGACAAAGCCCGTATCCTCAATGTGTTGGACGGCGTTGAATCGCCTAATAACCCCAAAGGCTCGATGCTCTTGGCAACGACCAATTACCCGGAGGCCATCGACGAACGCTTGGTTAAGCGGCCAGGGCGGTTAGATCGCATCTACATTATCCCGTCCATCCAGGATGAAGAACAGGGCGAAGCGATGTTACGGCATTATATGGGCAAACAATGGGACCCTAGCTTTACCGAGATCGTGCCGGATTTGGTCGATCAACCGGGGGCGTTTGTGCGCGAGGTGGCCTTACAAGTGCGGATGCTCGCCGCGCACAATAAGCAGCGCGAAGTGACGCTTGATTTGTTGCAGCAATCGGTGGAAAGCCTCTTGCATCAGATGAAAGCTGAGAAAGATTTCCTCATGCAGCGGCAGCCGATTGGCTTGGGCTTTAACAGCAAACGTGGGCGCAAGTCGCGCTTTGGCTTCCGCGATGAAACCGAGTAAGCCTTGATTGCGTATAGGTATACATCATGAAGTTAATTTGCAAAGCGTGCGGGCGCGATGTCCGCACTACCCCTGCCCACACTGCCAGCAAGCACGCTAAAAAGTAGATAGTCATCACAAAGATGATTATCAAAATAAAAATGCAACAATCTATGAACGATGTATCATTCACTCTTGAAATTAGATTGTTGAACCCACATCGGCTCAAAGCCGATGTCTAAATAAACACCTGAAAGCCCATAAATGGGCTAAATAAATATCAGAGTATATTACAAATAGCCCGTTTATGGGCTTTGTAGTTTGGTAGTCAGAGCGGGCTAAAAACAATTACTAATTCTCAGTTTGTAGACCGCTTACGGCAGTGTTGACCGGCTCCTGTTGCTTACCCGTGATGAACGTATAAGTGGCGCGGATTTCCAGCTTATACAGCAGGTACAACGCGCTAAAGCCGACAAAGCCTTGAGCGGCGATGGAGTTCGTTAAGTCGCTGTGCATGATAACGATCGCGGCGGAGCCTAGTCCCGACCCTAACAAGCCGATGGCAAACGGCACGCCGAAGCGCCCAAACGCCAGGCGGCTAAAGCGGTGCGAAAGATGGTCGGTGCCGCCGTCTAAAAAGCGTTGCCCCCGGCGCATCCGGGATATAAACACCAAGGCTGTGTCGAAGATCGGCACGCCCAACACCAAAACGGGCACCGGCCATGTCACCAGTGGGCTTTCCGCTTCAAATGTCAATTTGATGCCGATAACCGCTAGCAAAAACCCCAAAAATAACGCGCCGACATCGCCCATGAAGATTTTATTTTGTTCTTCAAACAGGTTATAGCGCAAGAACCCAAATGATACGCCGGATACAGCCGCCGCCAATGATGCCACCAGATATTGACCGTTGATGATGGCAATCACGCTAAAGAACATTCCCGCTACACAAGCAGTCATCCCGGCAACCCCGTCCATGTTATCCATGTAATTGAGCGCATTGATAATGTACAAATACCAGCAGATTGATAAACCAATGTTGAGCATTTCCGGCATCGGCATGTTAAGCCGAATATCCGTGAGCAGCGTCAGCGCCATGACGGGTAAAAACTGTAACGCTAGCTTGAGCTTGCTATCCATATCGTGCCAGTCGTCCCATAGGCCGATGGCCGCGATGGCCGTGCCACACGCAAAGACCATCAATAATTCTGACAGGGGTAAGGTGTTATCCACATCGGGGAACAAGAACTCGAAGCCAAATGCCAAAATAAGAACGATAATGGTAAAGCCGATATAGAGTGCTAGCCCACCCATAAGTGGGGTTGGGGTTTCGTGGGCGCGATCTCGGCGTGGTACCGCGACAAAGCGTAAGCGAATGGCGAGTTGCCGCACCAATGGCGTGACCCCCAAGGCAAAGCTCAACGCGATCAACATAATTAAAACGGTCATACATCATCCTACATCTGCTCGTCTGCATGATGAAAACTATAGTGCAAAGTCAGTAGACTGACCATAGTTATCATGGTTTAAAAATTGACTAAAAATTAATAAAGAATTGTTGTGTTCGTGTTATAATAGCGTTAGTATCGTAAACGATTAGGTTAATGCAATGAGTGATACCGTCTTTACACTGTATGACGATCAACTCTATATTTTTGTACTGGAAGCTAATGACCGTGATGCTATCAGCGAATGGCGCAATGCGATTTTGGAAACGCTTAAAGATTGGCCGCCTTATTTGCCGGTTGTTGTGTTGTTGGATCTTGGCTCGCATGATGTGATGCTCACACCTTATTTGCGGGTGGCGCTCGACCAAATTACATCACGGCTTAAGATTCTACGCGGGCGCTTTGCATTGTGCATTGCTAACACCCTCAACGGTCAGATGATACGCCTTAATCATCACCGCTATCACGACCCTCACTTTACCATGTTGAGCCGTATTTTTCAGGATTATGACGAATCTATACAATGGTTAGAGCGTGGTCTGATTTAGGCTTCTTAATTCTAAATAAATTGTTTTATGATATGCTAAGCAATAAGCTGATGTGTGGATAGAATGGTTCATGAAAAATGGCATCGCAAAATGAGGTTTATTTACGGACTATAGGCGACTACAACATTCTCTGTCTTCTCGTCGTTGATGTTTCGCGAACGGCAATTGATGACATTGTGGAGTCCATCCTTTGTCTTATGAATAATAACAACAGCATCTATATATTGGCGGATTTGCGCTCGCCAAAATTCCAAGTGACACCTTATTTACGTCAATCTATTGATCGTATATTCGATGTTGGTCAGCATTGTGATGGCGCTTTTGCTGTTGTGCTTGCACAAAATCGCGTATACCTTGCGTTGGATTACATCGTGAGAAAGTTAGCCAAGTGGCGTTTACCGCACTGGCCGGGTAAGACCTTTTTGAATATGGACGAAGCGTTGACATGGCTTGAGTCTCATCAAATTGCCCCTATTTAGCAACGATAAGGCGGTGCTATACTGCCGCGTATGTTGCATAAAGACTTTCAATTTACAAAACGACAACTCGGTTATCTCTGCTTGACTGTGGGCGTTATCGGCTTTGTAGGGATTTTGGCGATTGACCTGTTAGATGCAGGTCGTCAAGGTGGCATCGGCCCGGCGCAGCGGATCGCACTCGGCGCGGCGGGGTTTTTGGCGTTTTTGGGTGTGACCTTAATTCCATTGGGGGATGACACCGCATGACGACAGCGACATCAACCCCAACGATAACTTTAGATCGCGTCTTCACGCTGATTAACCGTGTGCTGATGGTAGCCGCTTTCGCGCTGCTGGCGTATCTACTGGTGGTGTATGTGGCGTATGCGGCCAACCTCATTGGCTTTCCGTATGATTACGACCAGGGCGAAGGCTTCGAGCTTTACGACGTGGTGTTATTCAGCGAATTTGCTTGGCCGTATGCGGATATAGAGACGTATCCGTTTTATGGCAGCATCTACC
>DAOTTT010000290.1:0-4725 GCA_034437635.1 Anaerolineae bacterium
TATCGTCGCAAGGCAAGGACTTTGTGACGATGGGACGCAAGTCAATCGTCCCTTAAGCACCGACTCCTCGGAGTCAGGGGCAAGCCACCCGCTAAAGCGGGTGGTAATTGATGCGTAACTTAGCGATAATGATATTTGATGATGTTGAAGTGCTGGACTTCGCCGGGCCGTTTGAGGTCTTTGGCGTAACCCGCGACATCACGGATGGTACTACGCCCTTGTTTAACGTCTACACCGTTGCGGAGACGGACGCGCCCGTCATCGCCCGTAACGGCCTGAGCATCAACCCGGCGTACACGCTGAAGAACTGCCCCAAGCCGGACATCTTCTTGATCCCCGGTGGGCGTGGGACGCGCACCGCTATAAACAACACCGCCTTAATCGATTGGATCAGCACGCAAGCGCCCCAAGTGGAGCATGTGCTTTCCGTATGTACCGGGTCGTTGATGCTGGCACAGGCGCAACTGCTCAAGGAGATGGAAGCGACGACGCATCACTCCGCATTTGACGAACTCCATGCGGTAGATTCAAGCATTAAGCTCAACCGTGAAAGGCGTTTTGTGGATAACGGTCATGTGGTGACTTCCGCCGGGATCAGCGCGGGGATTGACATGGCCTTGCATATCGTGGCGAAACTGCATGGCATCGAACAAGCGCGACAAACCGCTCATTACATGGAATACCACTGGAACGAAACCATAGCTTAATTGACTTGCTCCTGTGGATTTTCTACAATTTTGTTAAGAGACATCCTATAAGGACAACGTTATGACACCTGTAACCAACTACTATGATTTGCTCGGCGTGACGAAAGATGCCGATGAAGCCACCATCAAAAAGGCACTTCATGCCGTTTCCAAGACCATCAACGGCGCGGATGATCCGAAGGCCAAACAGCTTAAAGAAGCCTACGGCATCTTAACCGACCCTAAAAAGCGTCAACAGTACGATGCACATCTGGAAAAGCAAAACGGCAGCGCGACGACGGTCGCTAAACCCGCCAAGAAAAAGACGAACGATGACGAAGGCCCGCTGACAGGCGAACTGCCGTCGGGCATGAATGCGTGGGATTACCTCACGCTGAAATCCAGCCGTAACTATGGCACGACCAAATATTACGTCAATGATGTGCAACAGCGCGAACTCAAGAACGCCCGCTTTGCCGATGTCGTCAATATGATCGGCACAGAAGGCTGGGAGATGGTCGGTATTGCCTCCATCGGTAATGAGCAGATTTACGTCTTCAAGCGCATGGCGCAATAATGCCCTTGCTCCTAATGGATACATCCATCCATTGGGAGCGCCCCCTCATTCTTGCTACAATCCCCCGCAATGATGCCCTTTGAACTAAAGGTGTTTTTATGCAACCGATGTCTTTTGATTTTAAATCGCGGCGGTCGATGGTCACGGCGCGGCGGGGGATGGTCGCCGCGAGCAACCCGCTAGCCTCACAAACCGGGTTGAACGTTCTCCGCCAGGGTGGGAACGCCGCCGATGCTGCAATTGCCGCCGCCGCTGTGATGAACGTCACCGCGCCCGCCTCTACCGGGATTGGCGGCGATTGCTTCGCGCTGTACTACGATGCCAAGACCGGGCAAGTCTCCGCGCTGAACGGCAGCGGACGCGCCCCCGCCGCCGCGACGATAGCCGCCTACAAAGATGCGGGGATTACCGATGCCATCCCGGAGCGCAGCGTCTACGCCGTGACCGTCCCCGGTGCGGTCATGGGCTGGTCGGATCTCTTGGCGCGGCATGGCACAATGGCCTTGGCGGATGTGCTGGTCGATGCCATCCACTACGCGGAAGATGGCTTCGCGGTGTCCCCTGTGTTTGGTGCGTCGTGGTCGCTGCCCCGCGTGGAGAAATTCTTGCAGGAAAGCCCCAACACAGGCGACTATCTGCCCGGTGGGAAGTCGCCGCAAGTGGGGCAAGTGGTGCAGCTTAAGGGCTTGGCGACGACCTTCCGCGCTATTGCAGAAGGCGGCGCGGCGGCTTTCTACGAAGGCGCGACAGCCGATGCCATCGTCAAGACGGTGCAATCGTTGGGCGGCTTCATGACGCACGATGACCTCAAAGCGCATCAATCCACATGGGATGATTCGGTCAGCGTGACCTATGGCGATGTCACTGTGCACGAGCATCCCCCGAACGGGCAAGGGCTGGCCGCGCTCCAAGCGATGCAAATTGCCTCCGGCTTTGAACTGGCGGGTATGGCCTGGGATGACCCGGAAAAACTGCATCTCATGGTGGAGTCGATGCGCTTGGCCTTCGCGGATGCGCGGCAGTACATCGCAGACCCGGCCAAAGTGAACGTGCCCATTGTCGGATTATTGAGCGAAGATTATGCCGATGCTCGCCGCCAGTTGATCGACCCGCACAAAGCGATGCACCCCGGCTTTGGCATCCCGCCGAATAGCTCCGACACGATTTATTTGTGCGTGGTGGATGGTGAGGGCAATGCTTGCTCGTTTATCAATAGCCTGTACATGGGATTTGGCAGCGGCATCGTCGCGGAAGGCACGGGCGTATTCCTGCAAAATCGGGGCGCAAACTTTGTATTGGATGAGGCGCATCCCAACGGCCTTGCACCAAACAAGCGCCCCTATCACACCATTATCCCCGGCTTGGTGACCAAAGGCGGCGACTTCTGGGCGACCTTCGGCGTGATGGGCGGCTTTATGCAGCCACAAGGCCACTTACAGGTCATTAACGCGATGATTGACGACGCGCTGAACCCCCAAGAGGCGCTCGACCGTCCGCGCTGGTGCTTGACGGAAGGCACACCGGGGAGCGTCCTGGCAGTGGAAGAAGGCTATCCGTTTAAGACGCTGGCAAAGCTCGCTGACCTCGGCCACAACATCCGCCCGGTGAGCGGGCAAGGCCGCGCCCTTTTTGGCAGTGGGCAGATCATCCACCGTGATGCGGATACAGGCGTACTTGCTGGTGGCAGCGACCCGCGCAAGGATGGGCTTGTTGCTGCGTTTTAGCATTGGGTTATTTCAAGCCGGGGAGATACACAACCCCGGCTTTTGACTTGGGGGAATTTTCGTTAAAGATTAGATCTTTCCCATTCAGCGCCACGAACTTCCTTAAGTTCGCGCCACTCCGGTATCACATGGATTGAACCAATCTCTTTAGCAATTTGCCGGGCTACTAACCCTACAATCGCTACAAAAGTGGGATATGCGAGTTCAAGGTCTGCGAGTTGCTGGACATGCAAGCCGCCAGCCATCCCCGCTGAGATCATTGAAACAATCTCAACGGCTTGTTCCCCGACGACATGCGCCCCAAGAACACGGGCTGTACGACGGTCAACAATGAGCTTACAAAAACCGATTTTACGATCATCAATCACGGCGCGATCTAAATCAGCATAAGGGACTGTTGCCGTTACGACATCATGATGTAGTCTGGCTTTTTGCTCAGTTAAGCCTACGCCGCCATACTCAGGGTCGGTGAACCCGCCGTGCGGGACAAGCCTTTCGCGTGATGGCTGGTCATAATCGAGTAAGGCATTTTCTACGGCGATGCGTGCTTGATACCCCGCAGATTGCACGAGCATACTACGCCCTGTAATGTCACCTGCTGCATAGATGTGTGGTGCTGATGTTTGCAGATAATCATCCACCACAACATAGTTATGGTTATGCTCAACGCCAGCGAAGTCCAACCCAAGATGATCCACATTACCCGGCCAGCCAATGGATGCGAGAACAACATCCGCAGTTAATTGTTGATCTATTCCATTTGCATCAACATAGCCTATGGATAACAGGTTATCCTGTTTTTCGATGTAACTTACACGCTTGATGCCTGTATCGACATGAATGCCACGACTCTTGAACTGCCGCCCAATTTCTTGTGATACCGCTTGATCTTCTGTAACCAGTATTTCTGGCGCAATATCAAGTATAGTGACTGTTGCGCCGAAATCCTCTAACACGGATGCAAACTGACACCCGGTAGCCCCTGCCCCGACGATCACCACTTGCTCTGGTGCAGTTTTTAAATCCCATACTGTACTGCTTGTTAAGGCATACTCTCCACCTGCAAATGGGAATGTGCGCGCATGTCCACCCACACAGAGGACAAATCGCTTGCCCGTTATCGTGCCATAATGGGCTGTCTGTAGGGTGTGTTCATCTAAGAATTTTGTGTCACCTGATTTGGTATAAACGGCAATGCCGACTTCTTCAAGATGGTTTTCCAGTTGCTTCTTATCGTGGACTTCTTCGAGAACATCTTTCGTCCTTTGCATGACGGTTGCAAAGTCAACGGCAGGGCGTTCTGCAAGAACTAAACCATATTTACCAAATTGCTCACTATCACGCATCAAGCGTGCCGCTTTCGCTAGGACGCGGGTAGGCACACAGCCGTCATTGGTGCAGGTGCCGCCCAAGCGATCGCGTTCAACAAGGGCGACATCTGCGCCCAACTCACGGGCGCGTAATGCCGCAGTTACGCCCGCTGGCCCGCCACCGATGATTACAATGTCATACATTGACGATTTCCCCTTTTAACATATAGCTATGGCCTCACTATAGGACACCAGCATAATAATGAGCTTACCGCCTGATTAGCTCACCGAAAGATAAGCGCGGAAGCCCCTAGATTTAGCTTTCACAGTTACCCATAAGTCGGGATATAGGGGGGAAATGGATAATTTTGGTCTGAAAGGAGGTTGTTTTGACCGATAGTAATATCTCTATCGTCAAATATATAGCC
>DAOTTT010000291.1:0-6138 GCA_034437635.1 Anaerolineae bacterium
CAACAGCATGAGCTTCATTTTCCAGATCAAAGCTGTAACGCAACATCATCGCTATGCTCAGGATCATACCGACTGGATTAGCCTTGCCTTGTCCCGCAATATCTGGTGCAGAACCATGCACAGGCTCATACAGGCCAAATTTACCAGAGCCAAGCGATGCTGATGGTAACATGCCCAAAGACCCCGCTAGTACAGAGGCCTCATCGCTCAAAATATCGCCAAACATATTACCGGCCAAAATCACATCGAAGCTAGCAGGCCGCGTTAACAAATGCATCGCACACGAATCAACAAGGCCATTTTCTAGCGTAACATCGCTATAATCCTCATGGATCCGAGCAACTGCCCCACGCCACAAGCGCATAGAAGCTAGAACATTAGCCTTATCAACGGAAGTCAATTTTTTATGGCGGCGTTGCGCCGCACGAAAAGCCACATGAGCCACACGTTCGACCTCATCAACGGAATACATCATCGTATCATGTGCAGCAGACGTTTCTCCCTGTTCTGCGCGATCACCAAAGTAAATGCCACCCGTTAGCTCACGCACAAATAACAAGTCTACGCCTTCTAGAAGATCACGACGTAATGGTGCAAATTCTGCCAACGCCGGATACGCCTTCACGGGGCGTAAATTGGCAAAAAGCCCAAAGTGCTTACGAATAGCCAATAAACCCTGTTCTGGCCTGACAGCAGCTTTAGGATCATCCCATTGCGGGCCGCCCACAGCGGCCAGCAAGATAGCATCCGACGCTTCTGCTTTTTCTATTGTTTCCGGCGGCAAAGCTGATCCAGTTGCGTCAATCGCCGCACCGCCAATCAAAGCCTCATGATAGACAAATTCATGTCCATATACTGCCGCCACTCGATCCAGCACCGCCTGCGCTGCTGTCATAACCTCCGGGCCAATACCATCGCCCGGAAGTAGCGTAATTGTTCCTTTCACATTTCCCCCTAATCTGTGCCGACTGCATCAGGCAACTTTTGTTGCGCCAGCCGGATACCATATTCAAAGCTATCCACCAAAGCTAACCAACTTGCATGAATGATATTCGTCCCTGCACCAACCGTACTCCAGCGCCGCGCATGACTACGTGTATCAATCAGAACACGCGTTGTCGCTGCTGTAGCACTGGCGCTATCTAGAATACGTACTTTGTAATCAGCAAGTTGGAAGTCAGCAATCATCGGATAATGTGGCAGAAGTGCCTTGCGCAAGGCCAAGTCCAGCGCATTAACGGGACCGTTCCCCTCGGCAGCAGTGTGCACAATATCGCCGTTAATGTCTATCTTCACCATCGCTTCTGATAACGCTCCACGATCCCGGCGATCCTCAACCAAAACCGTAAAGTCAATCAGTGTAAAGATCGGCTCATACAGCGGTTTACGCCGGTAAAAGCGAATGGCAACCGATGCTTCCGCGCCTTCAAACACAAAACCTTCATTTTCCAGGCGCTTAATGTCTTCCAAGACATCTAAAGCCTCCGCTTTTGAGATTTCCATCCCAAATTCTTCAGCCTTGCTTAACAAATTACCTCGCCCGGATAAATCCGAAACCAAAATCCGCATTTCATTACCAATTAAAGCAGGGTCAATGTGTTGATAGCTATCTACATTGCGTCGAATAGCCGCCACATGAATACCACCCTTATGCGCGAAGGCACTCTTGCCCACATACGGCAGATGATTATCTGGCGCGAGATTGGCGACTTCAGCCACAATCCGCGCCGAACGTGTAAGATGCTTCATGCCTTCAACGGGGATACAATCATAGCCCATCTTAATCTGCAAGTCAGGGATTATGCTGCATAAATTAGCATTACCACAACGCTCACCATAGCCGTTGATTGTCCCTTGAATGTGCGTTGCACCAGCGCGCACCGCAGCCAAGGAGTTAGCAACCGCCAATTCGCCGTCATTATGTGTGTGTGCGCCAATCGCAACATCAGGAAAGTTCTCACGGACTAATCGCGTAAATTCTTCAACTTCCCAAGGCATTGACCCGCCATTAGTATCACACAAAACCACACAATCTACACCGGCATTGACCGCTACTTGCAACGTATCCAAGCTATATTCGAGGTCAAGTTTCATGCCATCGAAGAAGTGTTCCGCATCATAGATGACCGTTTTCCCTAGGCTCTTTAAATACGCTAGGCTATCGTGTATCATCCGCAAATTTTCTTCAGGCGTGGTCTGCAAGACTTCCGTCACATGCAGCATAGAAGTTTTACCAACCACTGTTACAACGGGCATTTGCGCATCCACCAATGCTTGGATGTTCTCATCATTTTCAGGAGGGCTGTTTTTACGGCATGTAGAGCCAAATGCGGCGATTTGAGCGCACTTTAGGTCAAGATCCTGCACAGCCTCAAAATAAGCGGCATCCTTCGGATTAGACCCCGGCCACCCCCCTTCGATATAGGCCACGCCAAGATCATCTAAAAGTTGCGTGATCCTCAGCTTATCGGCGACGGACAGCGCGATCCCCTCGCGCTGTGTGCCGTCACGTAATGTCGTATCGTAGATTTCGACCCGCATATCAGCCTCGATAAACTGCTGTGTTTACACGGTCAGCATAATCGCCTTCATAGGCCACGATGTTATCCTCTAAGCCAAGCAAATACCCCATCTGATCAACACCATTCAAAAGACAGTATTTGGAGAAGCCATCAATCGGAAATTGCACTTTACGACCATCGGGCAAAACGATTTCCTCATTGGAGAGATTAACCGTAACCTCCGTCTGCGGGTCTTCTTCTGCCAGGCTAACAAGCTGACGATGCGTTTCCTCATCCACCACAATCGGCAAAAGACTATTTTTGAGCGCGTTGTTACGGAAAATGTCGGCAAAGTAAGTGCTGATGATGGCCTGAAAGCCTGCACCCATCAATGCCCAAGGCGCATGTTCGCGGGAACTACCACAGCCAAAGTTATGCCCGCCGATGAGAATTTTAGCACCTTCATACGTTGGATCATTGAGCACAAAGTCAGGCTTAGGTGATCCATCCGACTCATAGCGCCAGTCAGAAAAACACGCTTCGCCAAGGCCGTTCTTATCCGTAACCTTTAAGAACCGTGCCGGGATAATCTGATCGGTGTCAATATCGTTGATTGGCAATGGCGCTAAACGCCCACTAAATGTTTTTACAGGATCCATTACAGCATCACCTCCGACATCAACATTTCACGGGGATCAGTCACAACACCGTTTACGGCTGTCGCCGCAGCGGTTAATGGGCTTGCCAAGAAGGTACGCCCACCTTTGCCCTGTCGCCCTTCAAAATTACGGTTACTCGTACTCACTGCGTATTCACCAGGTGCAAGTTGATCGCCGTTCATGGCAATACACATCGAGCAACCCGCTTCGCGCCACTCTGCACCAGCAGATTTGAAGATTTCATCCAAACCTTCCGCTTCGGCCTGTGCTTTAACCTGCTGCGACCCAGGTACAACCATCATGCGCACATTATCCGCCACCTTACGGCCTTGGATGAACTTTGCCGCCTCGCGCAGGTCGCTAATACGCGAATTTGTGCAACTACCCAAGAACACCACGTTAACAGGTTGACCTAGCAAACGTTGCCCCGGTTGTAACCCCATATAGGTGAGTGCCTTATCGAGCGCCTGCTTCTCACTCAGATCACCCAAATCAGCAGGATCGGGCACTGGTGCATCAATGGGCATCCCCATGCCAGGGTTCGTCCCGTAAGTAATCATTGGGATAAGTTCATTTGCATCCAACACAACTTCTGCATCAAATGTCGCCCCTTCATCAGTAGGGAGTTGTCGCCATCCCGCGACAGCGGCATCCCAGGCCGCACCTTGCGGTGCGCGTGGACGACCAGCGATATAATCAAAAGTTGTATCATCTGGCGCAACCATACCCGCACGCGCACCACCTTCAATCGACATATTGCAGATGGTCATACGCCCTTCCATCGACAGAGAACGGATTGCATCCCCACGATATTCAAAGACATAGCCTGTACCACCACCAACACCAATCTTAGCGATCACAGCCAGGATAATGTCTTTCGCGGTCACACCTGGCGCAAGCTGCCCATTCACCGTGACCGCCATCGTTTTGGGTTTATTTTGCAGCAAACATTGCGTTGCCAGCACATGGCCGACTTCGCTGGTGCCGATGCCGAATGCCAACGCCCCAAATGCGCCGTGTGTACTGGTATGGCTATCCCCACAGACGATGGTCATACCGGGTTGAGTCAACCCCTGCTCCGGGCCGATAACATGGACAATGCCCTGATTTTCGGTTCCTAGCGAGAACAACGGAATGCCGAAGTCCTCACAGTTTTTTGTCAGCGTGTCTAATTGCCGGCTCGCCTGTACATCCAAGACGGGAATAATGCCGTCCAAACCGCGCGGAGTCGTCGGTGTGCTATGATCCATCGTTGCAATCGTTTTATCAGGCCGACGCACCTTTAAACCACGTTCTCGCAAGACTGTAAACGCTTGCGGTGATGTCACCTCATGGATGAGATGCAAATCGATATAGAGTACCGTCGGTGAATCCGCTGTTTGCGGTCTGACGACGTGATGATTCCATACTTTTTCAAACAGTGTTTTCACAGTTACATATCCTCTAACTATTCGTCTCTAAACCAATGGTAGCAGCATCACCCTCAGGCTGTGTTTCATCGAAGCCTAGCACCGCCAACAAACGGTTAACAGCAGCGAGATAGGCTTTTACACTGGCAACCACAATGTCACTATCCGCGCCATAACCGCCAAATGTACGCCCATTTGACTCAATGCGTACCGTTACTTCACCAAGCGCATCAATGCCTTCTGTCACGCTATGCACACTGTATTCAATGAGCACTGTCGGCGGCGCTTTGATAACGCCATCAATAGCCTTATATGCGGCATCAACCGGACCTGTACCCACTTCTGCATTAATAAAGACTTTGCCTGCTTCATTTTTCAGGCGAGCCGTCGCTGTTGGCATACCCATTGTGCCGCATGTAATTTGAATATCATCCAAACTGAAGAATTCTTGCGGTTTATGGAACTCATCTGCGATCAACGCTTCTAAATCAGCATCGGTGACATTCTTTTTAGCATCAGCTAAATCCTTAAAGCGTGAGAACACCTGATTAAGCGCATCGCCATCTACTTCGTATCCTAGTTGGCTCAAGCGCACTTTAAGCGCATGTCGCCCACTGTGTTTGCCTAAAACCAACTTACTTTGTGTCAGGCCAACGACTTCAGGGGTCATAATTTCATAGGTACTATGATGCTTAAGTACACCGTCCTGATGGATACCGGCCTCATGTGCAAAGGCATTATCACCGACAATGGCTTTATTGGGTTGCACACGGATACCCGTATAATTGCTCACCATGCGGCTAGTTTTCATCAGCTCGCGGGTTTTGATGTTAGTATTCAAGCCATAGAATTGTGGGCGCGTATGCACAGCCATAACCACTTCTTCCAAGCTGGTATTGCCTGCCCGCTCACCAATACCGTTGATCGTCACTTCGACTTGTCGCGCACCAGCCCGCACACCAGCCAGTGTATTCGCGGTCGCCATACCGAGGTCATTGTGGCAATGCACGGACCAGATCACACCACTGCCCGGCCCCGCACCGGGTGTCTCTGCGATGAGGCTTGAAATGGTCTCATGCCACTCATCCGGCGTAACATAACCAACGGTATCTGGAATATTGAGCGTCGTTGCCCCACTCCCAACAGCGACAGCGCAGATTTCAACTAAGAAAGCGGGATCTGTGCGGCCAGCATCCATCGGGCTGAACTCAACATCATCACACAAGCTCCGCGCCAAGCTGACCGCTTCACGAACCCGTTCTATCGCCTGTTCGCGGGTCAGTCCGGTTTGATATTGCAAGTGAATGTCAGATGTACCCAGGAAGGTGTGAATACGCGGATGTTTAGCATCTTTCACGCCATCCCAGCATGTTAAGATGTCATTTTTGACAGCACGCGCCAAACCGCAAATTATCGGGCCGTCTTCCGTACCCACTTCTTGTGCAATACGTTGTACCGCAGCCAGATCATCAGGTGAGGCCGCAGGAAAACCAGCCTCAATAATATCTACGCCTAAGCGCGACAATTGCCGCGCAATTTCCAGCTTTTCCGCACTACTGAGCGTTGCAC
>DAOTTT010000292.1:0-14001 GCA_034437635.1 Anaerolineae bacterium
CACACCGCGCACGATCTTTTGTCCGATGCACGGTGGTAGCTACACGCGCCAACCATGCTTTCCTCCACCCGCTAAAGACGGGTGGTTTCCAGCAAGGAGGTTTTGATGAACCGTATGTTAGCTTTTGCTGTTGCTATACTATTGACACTTATGGCGTTGCCCGCTAGCGCCCAAGATAACACCGTCAGTTGGGAGCCTTATCCGTTCACCATGACGCTACCTGCCGATTGGGTGACCGATGCGAACGCTAACCGCCTAATCGCCGCGCCCGGCGTTGACCTCATCGGCCAAGCTATACAGGGCGAACAAGTGGCGCGTCCGCTTATCCGCGTGGATGTCGTCGCGCCGATGAGCGTTGCCGATCTTACATTTATGGTCACATGGCGCGTACAGAGCCAAGAAGTCGTTATCGGCGATCAAACCTATGGCATCATGCGCGACTTTATCCCGTCCGCCACACACCGCAGCGATATGGTGTTGGTCGCGGAGACTTACGTGCTGACGTTCATCGCCCCCCGCAGCGAATGGGAAAACGGCTTCGAGCAACAGGTGACACAGATTATCACCAGCATCGGCGCGACCCCGTACATCCCCACCGGCGTTGAGTCTTTACGGCAAAACGTCCGCTGGCACGATGTCGAATTGCGGGTGCCGGATAGCTGGCTGCTCTTCCCGGAGCGTTACGACAACCTCGCCCGCTTGACCATCGACGCGACCCGCCGCCAGATTGACCTGTTCTCGCCGCAAGAATTGATGATCGAAGTCATTGATATTTCGGCCTTCCGCACGGCCATTCAACCGGAAGACCTGCCGTTGATCCAAGGGGTGTTTTACAACCTCACCGCCATTGACGACAAAACCGGGCAACTTGGCATCGCCCCGAACGTCACGCTGAACCCCATCACCACGACAGCAGTCGGGAATATTCGCCTGTATACGATGGACTTCAACACGGAGACATTTGTCGGGCGGGCGATATTAGCACAAAATGCAGAACGCGCCTTTGTGTTGGTCGGCATGGCAAGCGAGATCAACTGGAACAGTGGCGATAGTGCATTATTTGATGCGATTATCAGTACGTTAAGTTTCGCACCATAGCTAGACGAAACGCCAGAGCGCACGTAAACTAGGCGGATATAAGCAACCGACACATAAGGACCCCTTCTCATGTCTGCAAATGAAACGTTAACCGGTACCCCCCAGGTTGATTTGCCTGATATACCGGAAATTCACGACAACGTCCTTGGGACGATGGGCAACACCCCCTTGATTAAGCTCAACCGCTTGACCGGTGGGTTGCGTTGCCAGATGGTCGCTAAAGTCGAATACTTTAACCCCGGCGGCAGCGTTAAAGATCGCATCGGCCTGAGCATCATCGAAGATGCCGAGCAACAAGACTTGCTCAAGCCAGGGGGCACCATCGTAGAGGCAACATCCGGTAACACGGGTGTAGGCTTGGCGATGGCCGCCATCCTCAAGGGCTATAAATGCGTCTTCGTCATGCCGGATAAAATGAGCGAAGAAAAGATCCGCGTGTTGCGGGCATACGGGGCACGGGTCGTCGTCACGCCTACCAACGTCGAGCCGGATGATCCGCGCAGCTATTACAGCGTCGCTAACCAAATCGTGGAAGAAACGCCCAATAGCATCCTCGCCAATCAGTACCATAACCCTATCAACCCACAGACGCACTACGACAGCACCGGCCCGGAAATCTGGCGGCAGACCGCCGGGAAGATCGACGTTTTCGTGTGCGGGATGGGCACCGGCGGCACCATCACCGGGGTTGCTCGCTACCTCAAAGAGATGAACCCCAAAATTCAAATCGTCGGCGTGGATCCTGTCGGGTCGGTTTTGTACGATTACTTCTACACAGGCGAGATGGGCGAAGCCCAGACCTACAAGACCGAAGGCATCGGCGAGGACTTTATCCCCTCAAATTACGACTTTGACGTGATTGACGATATGGTGCGCGTGAGCGATAAAGAATCAATGCTCATGACCCGGCGCATCGTCCGCGAGGAAGGCATCTTCGCCGGGAACTCGTGCGGCGCAGCGGTCGCCGGGGCGCTCAAATATGCCGCAGAGCGCGACCTAGGGCCGGAAAAGATGGTCGTCGTCTTGCTGCCGGATAACGGCTCGCGCTATCTGAGCAAGGTCTTTGATGACAATTGGATGCGCGAAAATCAATTCTTGGAAAGTAACTGGGAAGATACCAGTGTCGCCGCTGTGATGGCGCGTAAGGGCACCCAAGATATTATCTTCGCTAATTGTACCGACTCCGTTGGCGAAACCGTCGCCAAGCTCAAAGCGGCGGATGTGTCGCAGTTGCCCGTTGTCGGCAAACGCGGCCAGTTGTTAGGCATCGTCAGCGAGGTGAATCTGCTCAATCACTTGTTGATGCAAAGCGGTGACGGCAGCAAAACCCGCCTGGAAGACGCAAGAGACATCATCAATACTAACGTGCCGACGATCAACGCGAACACGCCCGTAGAAGCCGTCATGAGCATGTTCAGCACGCATAAGGTCGCGCTGGTCACCGAAGAAATGGAAGATGGCGAACCGGATGACAAGCGCGTTGTCGGCATCGTCACCCAGATCGACATCTTAGATTTGCTGGCTAATCGGTAAACAACCCCGTCCTAATCCGCCACGCTGGTTGACCAATCGCGGGATTGGTCGCCAGCGACGGCCTGCTCAACCTGGCGCACCACCATCGCAAAATCATCTGCATTATGCTGGAAGTCGATCGTGTCCATGTTCACGCGCACAATGGGCGAAAAAACCCAATTGTCGATCCAATCATCATAGAGGGTGTTCAGCCCGGCGATATATTCACGCTTGATGTCCTGCTCAAAGGTGCGCCCCCGGCGGGCAATGTGCGTCATCAAACGGTCAACGCTGGCTTGCAGGTAGATGACGAGATGTGGCGATGGCAAAAACTTACAGATCGCCGTGTATAAGCGATGATACGTCTCATAATCGCGGTCGCTCATGTGCCCCTGGCGGTAGAGGTTGCGGGCGAAGATCTCCGCATCTTCATACACCGTGCGATCTTGCACCACACTACCCGGAAAATCGACCAATTGGCGGTGATGTTCCAGACGCTTGCTCAAGAAAAAGGTCTGCGATTGAAAGCTCCACCGGGGCATATCGTTATAGAAATCTTCTAAATAGGGGTTTTCTGCATTGGCTTCAAGAAAAGGTTGCCATCCAAAATGTTGGCCTAGCATCGTAGTCAACGTGCTTTTGCCCGCGCCGATGTTACCAGCGACAGCAATAAATAAATCGTTAATCATGAATATAAAATCCTCCAGCCTGAGCATGGCTGTGCTGCAATAAAAATGATAAGGCTCCGTTGTGGGTGATTCTATCTTAGCGATCTTGCGCAATTTGACAATTGGTAAGATTGACACCGCACAGACATGCCACATTATAGAACTAAAGTTCACATTATACCTTCTAAGTTGGTTAGAAAAGCCCTTAACCCGCCGCGCTGCTGACCACCACCGGGATCACTTCGGCATCATCTTGTGCGGAAAAAGTGACTTCAATCGTCGCGGAACCCACATAATCGCCCGGTGCCACCGTCAGCGCCCAGGGTATGTCATCGACGTAATAGGGGTTTAAGAGCGTCACAGTTTGCGTATCGAGCACACGGCCATCATCGGCGATCAGTTCAACCGTCAGCGCGTTTTGTGGCACGCCAGAAGCCCGCCCTTCTACCGGTATTGCATCCCCACCCACTTGCCCGCCTACCGTCGGGAATGTCACCGTGCCGAACGTGCCTTCTGGCCGCTGTGACAATGGACTGAGTAGCACCACCCGCCGCGCATACTCGCCATCACCGGTCAATGGCAACACGCGCATTGTCGCCTCGCCCGGATCGCCATCATAATTATGGGGCATTTCCAGCGACCATGCCCCGCCTGCTGTCTCGACCACACCGGAAACCACCACGCGCCCATCAATATCAACCATCTCCACGCGGAAGGTCTGCGGCGCTTCCGCTATGCCCTGCACGAACAGCGCCTCAGCGTACAAAATCGCCCCATCCGGCGGATGCGTAATGCTGACGGCGGCGCTCAACGGCGCAGGGGTATCCGTCGGACTTTGAAAGCCTTCCGGGTCAGGGGCAGGCCGCAACAACAACACCCCGGCGGCTATAGCTACCGCGACAAAGACCACGCCAAACGCAATTACAAACCGTCGATCCATCATATCCCTGGCTCCTGTGTACACGAGAAATGGTAGTGTATAATCGCGGTCAGCATTTGCCAACAGCTAACGAAAAGAGATTTTTTAATGTCTGATACTTATCACTTAGAAACAATCGCCATTCACGGCGGCATCGAGCCGGACCCTAGCACCGGCGCGATTATGACCCCCATTTATCAAACGTCAACTTATGTGCAAAAAGCCCCCGCAGAGCATCAAGGCTACGAATACAGCCGCAGCGACAACCCCACCCGCACCGCCTTACAAGCCAACCTCGCCGCGATTGAAGGCGGCCAGCACGGGCTAGCGTTCGCCAGCGGCCTCGCCGCGATTGATACCGTGACGCGCCTGCTCAAACCCGGCGATCATGTCATCGTCGGTAATGATGTCTATGGCGGCACTTATCGCCTGTTCGAGCGCGTCATCCGGCGTTATGGCGTTGTCTTTAGCTGGGTGGATCTCACCGATGTGGACGCGGTACAGGCCGCGCTCACCAGCGATACGCGGATGCTCTGGCTAGAAACGCCGACTAACCCCATGATGAAACTCGCTGACCTCCAAGCCCTGGCCGCGCTCATGCCGGATGATGTTATCGTCGTGGTGGATAACACGTTTGCCTCGCCTGCTATCCAAAAGCCGCTGAACTTAGGCGCGGACATTGTGATGCACAGCAGCACCAAGTATCTCGGCGGCCATAGTGATGTTGTCGGCGGTGCGTTGATCATGAACGATGACGATTTACATACACAGTTGAAGTTCCTGCAAAATGCGGTGGGCGCTGTGCCGGGGCCGATGGACTGCTTCTTGGTGTTGCGGGGGATCAAAACATTGGGGTTGCGCGTGGAACGGCACAGCAGCAACGCGACCACCATCGCACAGATGCTAGAAGCACACCCCAAAGTTGAGCGTGTTTTATACCCCGGCTTGCCGAGCCACCCGCAATATGATCTCGCTCAAAAGCAGATGACCTACCCCGGCGGCATGATCTCGATGATCGTCAGCGATGAGGCGACAGCGCGGGCACTCACCACACGGACGGCGTTATTCGCCCTAGCGGAGAGCTTAGGCGGTGTGGAGAGCCTCATCGAGCATCCTTACAGCATGACACACGCCAGCACCGCCGATAGCGAGATCGCCGTGCCGCCCGGTTTAGTGCGCTTGAGCGTCGGTATTGAGCATGTCGATGACTTACTCGCAGACTTGGCGCAAGCACTAGGCTGATTTTCTTATAGCAGTAGCGGGGATGTTTGCCATATAATAGTATAAATATGGCAAATAAAGAGGCAGCATCATGGCCTATATTGACGAATTATTCGCTCAGATGGAACAACTCGACCCGGAACAATTGCTGGAAATCCAGCAGTTTATCCAGTCGCAACCGTACAAAAAAGAGGGCCGCCCCCCCACAGACGCGGAACGTAACGCCGTCATCCGTGCAATTGAGGCTACCCTAGCAAACGCACCGACTGAAGCCAACACCGGACTCCAACGCTTAGCGGAGTCCGGCTTTATGGATGATCTACCGGATGATGATTTTTAGCTATTTTGCTTCATCAAGCGGATAGCGGCTTCTGCGAGGATGGCTGCGCCTTGTTTCAGCGGCGTTTCGCTGATGTCAAAGATGGGGCTATGGTGCGGGCGATGCACATCGTCCAACTTAGCACCTAACATGAACATCATCCCCGGCGCTTTTTGCGCCATATACGAAAAGTCCTCCGCACCCATGATAGGCTTTTCAACCATCGTCTTATCCGCGCCGACCACATCAGACGCGACTTGACGCACCAATTCCGTCACATCAGGATCGTTATACAGCGCCGGGTAGCCGCGTTCGATCACGAGTTCGTAATCACCGCCAAACGTGCGAGATACGCTCAAGGCACGATCCAATTCTTCGTGCAGTTGATCGCGAATGGTGTCGTCAAAACTGCGGATTGTACCGCTCAGTTCGACACGATCCGGGATTACGTTCGGCGCGGAGCCACCATGCACCGACCCCACCGTCACTACAGAAGCGGAGGTCGGGCTTGTACGGCGGGAGCGGATCGCTTGAATAGCGTTCATTACCTGCGCCGTGATGAAAATGGGGTCAATGCCTTCGTGCGGGGTCGCGCCGTGCGTGCCCGTGCCTTTAATCGTCGCGTAGAAGGTATCCACCGCCGCCATCGCATACCCCGGCACAACGGCGACCGTCCCGGCAGGCGCGAGGCTGTTCACATGCAGCGCGATCACCGCGTCTAAATCTTCGAGTGCGCCATCGTCAATCATGCGGGTTGCGCCACTCTTGAGTTCTTTATCCCATGATTCTTCACTCGGTTGGAAAAGCAAGCGGATTTCCCCGTCGGGGCGTTCTTCCATGTTGACTAACATCTTCGCCACACCAAGCAGAATGGCCGTATGTGCATCGTGCCCGCAAGCGTGCATCACGCCGCTGGTGTTGGATTTATACGGCACATCGTTGGCTTCTTCGATGGGCAGCGCGTCCATATCCGCACGGATGCCGACCGCCGGACGGCCTTCGCCGATCCGCGCTACAACGCCCGTCTTACCTACGCCAACTTCGACTTCTAAGCCGAGTTCGCGCAGCTTTTCCGCGACGAGATTGGCCGTGCGCGTCTCCTGGAAGCTCAGTTCGGGGTGCATATGAATATCACGCCGAATAGCGACAATCTCATCTTCGATTTCTCGCGCTTTTTCTAAAAACAACATGTGTTTATCCTTCTTGCTAACTCAATTTACTAAAAACTTAGACCTGTTTACTTCGTGTTATTTTAGCATCATGCTACACTGTTTGGTACAAATTGGACTGGGAGGTCATTATGCCGCGTTGGGTTATTGTCTTTGTCACAAGTTTATTGATCCTGTCGATCGCTTCTTTATTGCACGATCAAAATAACGCGCAATCATCACCCGCACCGTTGGATAGGCTGGGCAAAGGCCACATCCAAAACATCGACCGCTATGACGATCAATTGGCCGTCGCCACATCCAACGGCTTGTACATCCTACCGGGTGATCGCCATTTGCTACCGGATACAGCACTCATAACGGCGTTATGGTCAGCGGACGGCACGCAGATCGCCGCAGTGAGTGACACAGCAGCTTACATCATCGCTGAGGACATCGAACGGGAGATTGCATTGACCATGCCCAATATCTTCAGCGCGGATTGGCACGATAACCGTTTAGCAGTGGGCAGCGCGGAAGGCGTTCATGTTTTTGATGCGCAAACGGGCAACTTATTTTCTGCGATGACTATGCGCAATGTGTTGACCGTCGCTTGGTCGCCAGATGGTGAAACGCTGGCCGTCGGCGGCAGCTTCGGCGAGATGGGCTTATGGCGCGGCGAGGCCGAAAAGATTGTAGAGGGCATCACGGGCACGCTCTCCGCGCTGGCATGGTCGTCGGATGGCACATATGTACTCGCCGCCACCCAAGACGCAACCTTGCACCTCATCGACCCTGATGGAACGATCCACGCCACACTGACAGATACAGGCATGGCCGCACCGCGTGACGTGGCGTGGTCGCCAGATGGCACACAGTTCGCCACCGGAGAAGCCGGGAATTACGGCGAACGGCGGATTATCAACGTGTGGACATTAGCCGATGTATTGGACGGCCAGCAAACGCCACAAGTCACCTATGGCCCGCATGGATCAAGCGTAATGGCGTTGGCATGGTCGCCGGACGGCCTCATCAGCGCCAGCGCCGACGGCACAATCCGCCGCTGGACGGATGACGGCTACAACACCTTATATGACGGTTTTTATCACTTCGTCAGTCGCATCACATGGCTGGATGCGCAGACCGTGCGCGTGATGTACAGCGATGCACAACGCGATTGGAACATCACCACCGGGGCAGTGACCGCCACCCGCCCAGAGCAAGGCGGCGTTGATGTCACCGACGGTGGGCGCATTACCGCGTATACCGCAAGTGGCGCAAGCTTCGCTGAGGTTGACGGTAGCGACATCTTCACGACGGAAACGGCCAACGGCGCACAACCCTTGACGATCACCACGCCTTATACACGGCTTTCCGCTTTGGCGTGGTCGCCAGATGAGGGTAAAATAGCTACTATAGGTTTACTAGATGATGTGTGGTGGGTGGCCGTTTACGATGGCCTCACCGGGGATAATGTCGTCGCTTATGCCGCCCACCCCGGCGACACGCGCACATATGCGCTGGCATGGTCACCGGATAGCCGTTCGCTTGCTAGCGGCAGTTGGGACGGCATCGTGCGCTTATGGGATGTACCAAACCAATAGGAGAATCAAGTGCGTCGATTATTTACAAAACTGGTCGCGGCTTATGGCCTCAACATCGCTTTACAGCAGGCTATCGGCAACGCCATCTTGAGCCGGGTCGATGTCAAAAAGTCGCTACACAATACGCCCAACCAAGCCCCCAAAGGGATGCAGTTCGAGCGCATCCGCGAGACGGACACTTACACCATGCGCCATACCATCGAAGACGGGATCGAGCGCATCGCCTATCTACCCAAAGAAAAACGCTTTGATACGCCTATTATCATGCAGCATGGCATGTGGCATGGCGCATGGTGTTGGGAAAATTGGCAGATCCAACTAGCGGAAATCGGTTGGGAAAGCCACGCCCACAGCTTGCCCGGTCATGCCGGGTCCGTCAAGCAGCGTCCCTTGTGGCGTGCCACGCTGGATTATTATCTCGCTTTTCTTAAGCGTGAAATTGACCGCTTGCCCGTCAAGCCCATCTTAATGGGGCATAGTATGGGCGGGGCGCTCACGCAGTGGTATCTCAAGCATGTAAGTGATGACTTGCCAGCGGGGGTATTGGTCGCGCCTTGGGTGGCGTTTGACAGCTTCGCGGACGGTGCGCCGCTGTTCTTTCGTCTGGACCCGGTCGGGGTGATTTTATCCACGCTCACATGGAATGCAACCCCATATGTGCGCAGCCCATATCATGCCGCCCGTAAGCTCATCAGCCCTGGCGCAAGCCTCAAGCCGATCGAACTCTGGGCTAAGCTCAGCGGCGAGTCTACCTTGGTCACGATGCAGCATCGCCCACCCTACTGGGAACCGTTGGCGCAAGTCAACACGCCGATGCTGTGGTTGGCTGCGGCAAAAGACAAGGTTGTCAGCTTGGACGGCACGAAACACTCGGCGGCACATTACAAAGCAGATTTGCATATCGTGGAGAATGCCGCGCACAACCTGATGATGGAACATAACCATCAACAGACTGCGCAGCACATTCATACATGGTTAGAGGTGACCTTATCGCGCTAAATTTTGATATTTGCGGTTCGTGTCGGATAGCTCGCGGTCGAGTTTATCAACGCTTTTGCGCAAATCAGCGATTTTGTCCTTGCCACGATTGATCTGGCGTTTAACGCCGCGTGTGATGTTCAAATCTTCGTCGGCATCATATTCTTTAAGCACCGCTTCTAAGTCGCGGATCGTCTCTAGAACGTCGTTGACGTACTTATCCGCGTCTTCGACCGACTTGGTAAACTTCTTCAAAACAGCTTCCACCTGACGTGAAGTTGCCATGATGTCTCCTATGGTTTTGGACATAAACAGATAATTGCATTATACGCTATTATTCGCCAAGATTTGAGAAAACCATTACAATGTTTAACTGCGTATTCAATTTGGATGGAGAGAGTGTCGTGCATTCACGTCGCACATTAGCTTTACTCATAATTTTGATGATGATTTTAGCGGCCTGCGGCGGCGATGAAGACGCGCCCACCGCACAACCGCTCCAAGGTGCTGTTGTCCCCACCCGTATCCCAACGGATACGCCATCACCCACAAGCACACCGACCATAACAGCTTCGCCGACGAATACAGATATTCCAACGGAAACAGCGACGGCCACCACAACGGCGACCGAGACCGCCACTGATGTTCCCACCGATACAGCCGAACCGACGGCAACACCGACCGCAACAGAAACGGCGACCGCGACCGCGACCGCGACCGACGTTCCCACTGATACAGCCGAACCAACGGCAACAGAAACGAAAACACCGGAGCCGACCGAGCGCCCGATAACCCTCACGCCGACACCTGTTCAACAAGGCAGTGTCGTCACCGGGAATACGCTGACCTATGGTGATGTCGCCATCAACACTATCCAAGGCGATGATTTCGCCTATGAGTATACGTTTTTCGCTAGTGCCGGGGAAGTCGTCAGGATTTTGATGGACAAAGTCAACGAGAGCGACGGCCTCGACCCGCTGTTGCTGCTGCTCAATGAAGACGGCGAGACGCTGGCAGAAAACGACGACCTGCAACCCGGCCAAAATCGTAACGCGGGCATCGTTGATTTTGAAATCCCCGCAGATGGCACCTATACCATTGTCGCCACACGCTTCAGCCAAGAATTCGGGTCTACCGAAGGCGAGTTCCAACTGAGCTTGACGGCGGGCGAGATGACGACACCCCAACCAACCGTTGACCAGATCGTCTATGGTGACCGTGTAGAAGGCCAGATCAACGATCAAGCGTTCAGCGTAATCTACAGCTTCGATGCAGAAGCCGGGGATAACATCAAAATTCGCATGGACGTACTCACGGGCAACCTTGACCCACAAGTGTTCTTACTGGCACCCAACGGCGACGAGATCGCGTTCAATGACGACGCGCCCGATGGCACGTTCAACTCAGAGTTAATTTTCACCATCCCGACCAACGGCACCTATGACATTGTCGCCACCCGCTTTAACCAAGAAGCCGGGGGTAGCGCCGGGGAATTTGAACTCACCTTAGAGTTGCTCGGCAGCGATGAAAATTACAGCAGTTCTAGCAGTGATAGCAGCGGTCAGATGATCGCCATTGGCGGGAGCGTCAATAACTTCATCACCAATAATAACGCCATCCAGACCTTTACTTTTGAAGGCGAAGCTGATGCCATCCTGACGATCAGCATGGCACAGCGCGACGATTCGCTGGATACTTACTTGCGCCTGCTTGCCCCCAATGGCCGCCCGATTGCGTTTAATGATGATAGCAACGGCGGCTTTGATGCGACGATTGATAACATCCAACTGCCGGAAGATGGCACCTATAGCATTATCGCCACACGCTTCCGGCGCATCTTCGGCTTATCCACCGGCGCATTTGAACTCAGCGTAGAAGCCAGCAGCGGCGAACCGGCATTCGCACAGACGATCACACCGATTGAATACGGCGACACGCTCAACGGTGAACTGACCGACGACCAGTTCGAGCAAGCGTATACCTTTCGTGCGGACGCGGGCGATGTCATCCAGATTGAACTTATAGCCCTGGACGAATTCGACCCTATTCTGTATTTGGAAGACCCCCAAGGCCGCGAGATGATGCGTAATGATGACGATGTTTTTGCATCCAACATCCGCAACCCGACCTTGTATGATGTCATCATCCCGGCGGACGGCTGGTATACCGTATTCGCAACGACGTTTGAAAATTACGGCGCGTTTGAAATCAGCTTGAGCAAGATGGAAGAAATCAACGATCCCGCCTTATGGCCGGTCTATATGCCGTTGAACCCGTATCAATCCGGCGGCATTCTGCCAAACGGCAATCGCATCACTTACTACAGCATCGGCGAATGGGTGATTGAGCAAGAAGAGATCCCCGCGTGGACGCTGCTCAACTTCGTAACGCAGCCATTGCCGGAGGGCAAAGAAATTGACCGGGTGGTGTTGGATTTAACCGCCTGCCGTATCACAACGGATGCGGTTTTCCCGACCTTTGAGGAGATTAAAATTTACGTCCTGCCAGGGGATGTGATGATCGCCTCCGATGAGCCGATCACCTACACCAGGGATTTACCCGTCCTCACCACATTAGATCGCTGTGGCGAAGCGGATATTACCGACCTCGTGAGCGATGTTTACGCCACTGATGCCGACAATCTCCGCTTACAACTGGCGTTTGGGTCCTTTGATGCCATCAACGCCAATGACGAACTTGACGCGGCAATCTTCAATAACCCGACTATCAAAATTTACATGCGCGACAGTTAGCGTTTGTGCGAAACGAAACGATACCCCACGCCATATTCATTGTGGATGTACGTGGGGTTTTTGTAATCGGGTTCAATCTTGCGGCGCAGGTGCGAGACATAAATACGCGGGTAATGATGCTCGGTTTCGTACTCCGGCCCCCATACTTTTTCTAAAATATCGCCAAAGGTCAACACTTGGCTGTCGTTCTGGATAAATAAGGCCAATAAGTTGAACTCGGTCGGTGTTAAGCGGACTTCTTGCCCGTCGATATGAACGCGGCGCGTGCTAATATCCACGCTCATGTAATCATCTTTGTATTGCAAGATGTTGCGCTTGGCGGCATCTTCCAGACGGGCGCGGCGCAATAACGCCTTGAGCCGTGCGGCCAATTCAATATCCCCGAGTGGCTTAAGCATATATTCGTCCGCGCCCGTATCCAGCCCTTCCGCGATTTCTTCTTCGGTGATCGCGGTGGCGCTCATCATTAAAATGGGCACGTTGGAAATCTCGCGGATGCGCCGACAAATATCTAAGCCGTTGCTATCAGGCAGCATCACATCTAACATGACGACATCGGGTTTAATTTCCTGAAATTTACGGAAACCCGTCGCACCCGTGTTTACAATCGTGACATCATAGCCGGTATCCGCAAGGTTGATCTGCAACACTCGCGCCATGTTCACATCATCTTCAACAATCAAAATACGCGCAGTCATGAATTTATCTAGGCGCGGCATCCCCACAAGGAAAAGCGCCTCTCCTTTCTGTTTAACGTCTATTTAAGCCGCTCGTTAACATAGTGGCTTACCCTTGAACATCATCAGGTTTCGTATATAGTTTAGCATAGTGCTCTGCTCGCACAGTAAAATCAATCAAAAGATGTAACTACTCAGGTAAAACCTATATCCCACATCGGCTCAAAGCCGATGGCTACATTAAACGCTAGGAAGCCCGTAAACGGGCTGTATAAAATTGATCTTTCGCGCTGACTAGCCCGTTTACGGGCGGCGCATACATGCGCTGCATTGGGCTAGCCCCCGGTTTTGAACCGGGGCAGTAAGCAAATCAGAGCATACCTGAGTGGTTACCAAAAGATAGGGTTTGATGTGACGTACCAAGGAAAGCAGCATATCATCACACGGTCGCCCTGGCGCGTCACCCTCGATATGATCCCTGGCACATTAGCTTGGGCGGCATTGGTTTTAGCCATTCTCGGCGTGTTATTTTACCCGCGTTTGTTACTTATCATCGCCGCAACACTGGCGTTTTACTCAGCATTACGGTTCGTCCTCGGTATGATCGGCATTCTGCGCGGCTTGCGCTTGATTGAGCAAGCGAAACAAACTGATTGGCGCACACAGCACACTACCCACGCCGACGCGCTCCCCTGGGACGCTGTGACGCATATCGTTATCATCCCAACATATAACGAACCCCTGGATATTTTGCAAAAAAGCCTTGATGCGCTTGCCCAATCTGCGGAGCGCGGGCAGATGGTCGTCGTTTTGGCGATGGAAGCCCGCGCCCCCCACGCGGAGCAACGCGCCCATAGCCTGCAAGCGGCGTATAGCACCACGTTTAAAGCCGTCCATTACACCCTACACCCGGATAAAATCCCCGGTGAAGAACGCTGTAAATCCGCTAATCAAGCCTGGGCTGCTCGCTGGATCAAGCACGAGTTGATCGACAACCAGGGGTATGATATGGATCATATCGTCGTGACGACGATGGACGCGGACACCGTATGGCACCCGGCTTATTTTTCCGCATTGACTTATTATTTCATCACCGATCTCAAC
>DAOTTT010000293.1:0-18755 GCA_034437635.1 Anaerolineae bacterium
GCGATTTGCGCGCTTATATTTCGACCGCTCGTAAACAGGGGCAACGGGTGATCCATGCCTTACATCATGCCCTGCTTGGGCACCCCTTCGTCCCTGGCTGAGTAGTTACAATTGAGTAGTCATAACCTGTATTTTGGAGTAGTATAACCAAAACTGTAAGATAAGTCTTTTTGCGATATTATCTAAGTGGACGTTAAGACAAAGCCTGAAAACGATCGGCAAATCATCAGTTTGCTGATTTCTATGGCGATAGGTGTTATCACAGGCGCATGGCTGATTAGAGAAGGCATTGTCCGTGACATCAACGCTGACGTATTCGTGACGTGGATCGTCTGCGCGGTGGTATACGGCATTGCAGATTGGTTGTCCGGCCCTTTAAAAGATGGGTTGTGGTCGGGCTATTTGACTCTGGTTAGCATTGTCAATTGGTTGATCTTTGGTTCGGCAGCGGCTTTGCTGATGATTATTTTGACCCCTATCGTCGTCTGGGGCATTTTGGCGAAGATATTACATCGGCCACAGTTTAACTTTTGGCGGGTTGTTTATCGCATTGTGCTTAACGGTTTGCCGCTCATCTTTATGCGCATCCTTTATAATGCGCTAGGTGGCACGGTGCCTGTCACAGAAGCAACAATTGCGCCCATTGGGTTGACCATTGTCATTCTACTAGGCTTCGGCCTGACTCAAGTTATCGGCCTCATTATCACTTATCCAGAGACGCATCCCATCTGGCAAGCCGGGCAACGGCACCGCATCATCCCGGAATTACTGCTTTTGTTGATCTCTGTGCCGTTAGTGCTGGTGTATAACGCTGTAGCGCCTATGGTCTTTAACCTGATGCTGGGTTTGGTCGCGGCGCAAGCCGTTCGCCATCGTCAATTCATCCGGTCACAGTTGGCGCTTACCTTGCGTGTGCGTGAGTTATCGATGCTGAACGATGTCAGCCAGCATATCGGCTCGCAGTTAGATTTAGAGCGCATTTACGAAGGTATTGCGCGTTGGGCGCAGGCGCTCGAACCGGAAGTGTTCATGCTGGCACTCTACGATGAAGACCTAGAAGGCGTGAGCTTACCCGTTGTTGTTGAAAATGGGCAAACGCATCAAAAACCATTTGTGCGTTTAGTCACCGTGCCGGAAATCGCACGGGTAGTTAATCGGCGCGAGGTGATCGACGAAGTGTTGCCTTATGCTGACGTGATGCCCGATGCAACCCGGACGGACATCGTGCGGTCAATCGGCTTGCCTTTGTTGGTTGGGGATAAATTGTTAGGTGTCATAGTGTTGATCTTGCCGCAGGTGTTGGACATCAACATCCGTGTGTTGGATAATGCGACCCGGCAGATTGCGTTGGCGTTGCGTAATGCCATGCTTTACGAGCGCAGCGTGGATGTCGCTAGCAAACTGAAGCAGATCAATAGCTCGATCCAAGATGTGATGTTTAACCTGAACCGTCAAGATGCCTTGCAGACGGTGTGCGAAACAGCCCGTCAGTTATTAGATGGTGATGCCGCCGCTTTATTTTTGCTAAAAGACGATCATACCGGGCGTGATTATCGGTTGGTATATAGCGTAGGCGATGTCTTGGATGTGGATATGCTGGCTGAGCAAGATGTCCGCGTGAGCACGCTCGACCCGGTGATTATCTCTACAACGGCGTTAGATGAAAATAGCAAAAGTGACTTGATCGACTTTATGAAGGCCAGTTCGTTTAATGCGATGGTCGAAGTGACGATGAAATCCGGCACGATCCCGATGGGCAAATTGGTCGTCTTCCACATCAAGCCGCATATCTATATGACGACTGATATTGAGATTTTAGAAACGTTGGCCTATCAAGTCGCCGCTGCGTTGGATAATGCCGAATTATTGAGTGCGTTAGAGGTCTATGCGGCGGAGCAGTCGCAATTGGTGCATTTATCGCGCATGTCTACATCCAGCTTAGACAGCAGCGAAATCGCGGCATCGGTCGCTAAACTCTTACAGGAAACGGTAAACTCCTCTTGGGTGGCGGTGGGGCTACGCCCGGTGGATACGAACTATCTGCAATTGTATCGCTCAGACGATACGGATAAGCGTTTTGCGTTGGTGTTGGATGACCTACCAGAGATCTATAAACTCTCGCAGGGCGACCAAGTTATGGATTTGCCCAGCGTATTCCGCGACGACGAAACGACCTCTGATTTAACCCGTGAATGGATGCAAACACAGGGCATCAAGACGCTAGTCGTCGCGTTGTTAGCTGCTAATGGCAATACATTAGGTTTTATATTCATCGCTGATGAAACGGGCGAACACGATTATACGGATAGCGAACTGCGCTTGCTAGAGATGGCATCCAACCAAATGGCGATGCAACTCCATAATGCGCAACTTTATCAATACACACAGGCCGCATTGGATATGCGCTTGCATCAACTGGGGTTGATCGAAACACTAGCGCAGGAAATCACCAGTGCGCTCAGTGTGGATCAACTGATTCGCACTGTGCTAGAAGCCGCGATCCGGGCGACACTGGCCGATCAAGCGACATTAGGCTTGTTAACGGACAATGATGATATGCGGCTTATCGCCTTAGAAAAACAAGATGAGAATTGGATCGGCTTAGAAAAACGCCAAGGGGTAGAAAGTGGCTTGATGGGCGCGGTTTTTTCATCCGGCCAATCGCTTATTGTCAGCGACAATTATGAGCACCCGGCCTATTTAGCGCATCCATCCGGGCGTAAATATCAATCATCATTAGTGGTGCCGATGATACAGGATAACAAGGTGATCGGCGTGATTAATGTCGAGAGCTTGCAGCCCAACCACTTTGACACCGAACATGCCGACTTCGCCATGAGCTTGGCCGGGCACGCGACGATGAGCTTGCAGAATGCACAATTATTGGCTGACCGTCAGTGGCAAATCAGCACGTTAACGCGCCTGCGCGAACTGGCGCTCCAGTTGGCGGGGGTGCCGGATACACCACAAGTGATGAGTGCTATTTTGCAATGTGCGCAAGATATCTTACAAGCACAAGCCGCAGCGTTATATGCCGTCAATGCACAGGGCATGATCGTCTGCTTGCAGCAGCTAGATGCTGAACAACGGCTGCATGTGCCGGACACCCTCATCTTAAACGCGGTTAATTCCGGCGAAATACAAATTGTTGATGATGTGCGAACATCGGATATCTTCCTGCGCTTTGACCGCGCCGAACAGGTGATATATAATGGCCTGATGTGCATACCGCTTCAGCAGGATGACACGTATAACGTCTTAGTGACGACCTTCTCACGAGAGCGTCCTTATCGGGCGACGGATCGAGCGATTGCGTCACTGCTAGCTATTCAAGCAGCGTCTCACTTACAAAACGCGACATTATACCAGCGCGTGAATGCCCAAAATGACCGGATGCGGGCTATTTTGGACTCCACCCGCGACGGTATCATCCTATTAGATCGTCACGGGCGCTTGATCGAAGCGAACCCCAGTGCTGAAAACCTGCTCGGGCTCAATCTTGTACAGTATATCGGTAAGCATTTTGTCAGCAGTGTGCATCAAGCCTTGGCACATTATGGTGATGAAAGTCGCTTGCAGACCATCCAAAACATGCTTAATCAGGTGCGGCTGGAATCAACTAAGATTGTGGTGAATACCTTTGAAATCCGCGAAGGCGATCAAATACATTATGTCAAGCAAGTGGAATCACCCGTGCTGGATAGCGATAATAACATTATTGGGCGTTTGCTAACCTTGCGTGATATGACCGAAGAACGCCAACTCGCCGTATATCGTGACGAAGTGAGTAATATGGTCGTCCACGATTTGCGCGGGCCATTAGGGTCAATTGTCAGTAGTCTGCTCCTCATCCAAGAAGAATTAGCCGAACTCACACATGATGGCGCGTTAGATACGTTGGTGCAAGTCTCCTTGGATAGCGCCAATCGCTTAGTTGATTTGGTCAACAGCTTGCTGGAAATCGCTAAGTTAGAGACGCGGCGTATGCCCCTGCAAAAGAAGTCTGTTTCTATCCAGAAAATTATTGATGAGGCAACCGCCACATTAGAGATGACCCTGCAACGGACAAACATTCAACTGATGCAGGAACTAAGCGATGTTCAAAATATTCTTGTGGACAACGGTAAAATCCGGCGGGTGTTTATCAACCTCATTGACAATGCTATTCGCTACGCACCGGATAAAGGACGGATACTCATTCGTGTTGAGCAACAAGCCAACGATAAACTGCGCGTCTTGGTCGCTGATGATGGTCCCGGTATCCCGATAGAAAATGCCGCACAGATCTTTGAAAAATTCCATCAAGTAAACACCTATCTGCCGCGCATGGGGGATAAAGGCTCTGGCCTAGGCTTGACATTCTGCAAACTGGCTATTGAAGCGCATGATGAGCAAATCTGGCTAGAACCTGACGGGCCACTCCCTGGGGCGTGTTTTGTGTTTACGCTACCGCTCGTACCCTGACCGTTTGGATGCTGTAATGTTATCCCGTCGCCATACCCGGTATAATATTTGATGTCAATCCGCAGTGTGTATTGGACGATGCTTTGAGCAAATATGAAACAGCAGCAGAGGACACTTCAAGCCGCTTGCGATGGTCTTTACTGCGCACTATTCCCGGCGTGATGCTGGGGATGTCCATTCTTATCTTGATGTCTAACATCCCTGATGGCGAGATTATTAGCCTTTACGGTGCGCAATCGCTGATCTACTTGTTTTTGACAGGGTTTGCCCTTTACTTTGGTGTGTGGTTATCGCGGGGGGCACTTAGCCCGGCGCACGCGGTCGGCATGGTCGCGTTTTTGTCCTTACCGGTAGAGGCATTACCGCTTATGGTTTGGGCGATTTCGTTGGGCGGGGTGAGTGGTGGTTTGACGCTCATTATGCGGCGGCAGGTCATCGCTCAACCGGATTGGCACACGCGCCTTAACATGATTGCGATGATTACTGCACGGGTGACGATCAGTTTTTATGCTGCTGCCCAAGTGTATATCGCATTAGACGGTTCTTTACCACTACAGTCCGAAGCATGGGCGACTGACGCGGCGACACCTCTGGCGTTGGTCGTTTATACACTGGTTTACTTCACCCTATATGCAGCCATATACACGCTAGAAATTTACAACAATGGGCTGGCTGTCGGCGAGATGATCCGTAATAATCTCTCTTTGATTTTGGTGATCTTGTTGCTGCCCTTGCCCTTTGCCATTATCAGTGCCGAGCTTGCCAGTGGCTTGCAACAACCCGCTGAGATTTTGAGCTTGATAGGGATGGCGGTGATTATTCTTGGCTTACATGCGATTAGCCGTTCTGAACAACAGACGCGCAAGCAACTACAAGAACTCATGACACTATCCATCGTAACGCGGGCGATGCGGGCGCATTTGCAACCGGATAGCTTGCTGAAGACGATTTATGTGCAAGTGTCAGAGTTGTTCGACACACCAGCAGATTTTACGCTGCTGATTTACGACAAAGACTATACGCAGGTGATCGCCTCTTTGGTCATCAAGCAAAATATTGAGCGCGTTAATGTCGTGCCGGAAGAATTACACGATTTCGTGCTGATTAGCCGAGTGTTATCAAGCCGAGTGCCTCTGTTTTTGGCGGATAATGTGGCGACACGCGCCAAGCAAATGGGGCTGACAATTCATGAAGTTGAGCCGCTGTATTCATGGATGGGCGTGCCGCTTTTGATTGGCTCTATGGGTAATGGTGTAATTGTCGTTTCGTCGGACGACCCGCAGCGCCTGTTTACGGCTGGTGATTTGCGCTTGCTGACGATCATCGCGGACAGCGCCAGTATCGCTATAGAAAACGCACAATTATTCGAGCGGCAGTCGCAGCGTGTGGCACAGCTTTCTATGCTAAATAACGTCGCCTCTTTGCTTTCTGGCACGTTATCGCCCAACAATGTTGTGGATACGATCTTATCATCGGCATCGGCTGTTTCTGATGCGAACGGCATCGCTTTGTTTTTGTATCAAGACGATGATTTAAAGCTGATGCGCACAGCAGGCTTAAGCGATCAATATGATATTGATGCGCCGTTGATCGTCATGGATACGGATGATCGCCCGTTGGCGAAACGTAAGCCGTTGGGGATTGGCGATATTTTCATCGACGAACGCGCCAAACCATTGCGTAGTGCCATTCAACACGAAGGTTATCGTGGGCTGATAGAACTGCCGCTTTCGCTTGGGGATCGGGTGCTGGGGGTCTTGCAGTTATTTTATGCTGCTGTGCAGACGATTACGGACGAGTCGTTAGAACTCTTGCGTACTTATGCGACACAAGCCGCACAAGCGATTAGCAATGCCCAGACTTACGCGACCACTGACGAAGCGTTCCAGCGTAGTGTGGAGCAGTTGCTTGCGTTGGCCGGGATTGGTCGCTTGTTGACATCCACCATCGACCTGAAGACGATCAGTGATATGGTGTTACAACACGTCATCGACTCGACTAACGCTTCCAGCGGGGTAGTGGCCTTATTGGATGAACGGCGCGGCCATGAATTGCAATTGATGGCGCAGGCGATTTTGGACGAAGAAGGTGCATTGATCGACACCGCTGCTATCCATAGTGGTGCGAGCCAAAAAGCCTTGCAAACGGCGCAAATCCAGCGGATTAGTGATGTTCGTCAATTGACAATGGATAATGTGCGTATGCTGGAGGCGACACGGGCGCAGTTGGCTGTGCCGATCTTGCGCGGGCGTGACGTGCTTGGGTTGATTTTGCTTGAAAGCAACCGCGTTGCTGCATTTAGCCCGGAGGACAGCCACTTTGTCGCCCAAGTTGCGAACCAAGCCGTCATCGCCATTGATAATGCGCGGTTGTTCCAGCGGATTACCGAAGCGCGGGATCGCTTGCAGGTGATTTTGGATACGATGGAAGAAGCGATTTTGCTGCTTGATGCACGCGGGGAAGTCGCGCTGGCGAACCCCCGCATTACTTTGCTGGATATGATGCCCGATGAATTGATCGGCCATAAGCTATCCGACTTGCTCGATAATGGCTATCCTGATCTGTTGCGGCGCATTGGCTTTGATGATGCGACCGTATTTCATAAGATGGTCGCCTCTATTGAGCAAGAAAACGCCTGGGCGGAGTACCCGCCGCATTTATATGCCATACAGTCCCAAGACGGTTTAACGCGCTACATCCAGCGGTATGTGATCCCTGTTTTGGATGACCGGGCGCAGACGATGGGCGTTTTGCTGGTGTTCTACGACAAGACGGATGAGCAAGAATTACACCGTGCGCGGGAAGAACTAACCCGGATGATCGTCCATGACCTGCGCAGTCCGTTAACGGCAGTGACGACCGGGTTAAAGCTCCTGCAAGATTATGTGCCGGAAGACAACAGCGTGTATAACCTGGTTCAGAACACGGCACAGACCAGCCGCCAAGCGGTGCGTAAGTTGCTAGGGCGCGTAGATAGCCTGCTTGATATTTCCAAGATGCAGAGTGGTCGCTTGAACATTGAGCGTAGTCAAATTGCATTAGATGATATTATCGACACGGTGCGCGACGAGTTGCACCCCTTGTCATCGGAACTAGATATAAAAATCGTGGACGAACTGCCCGATGCATTACCTCAACTCTATGTTGACCGCGATAAAGTCGAGCGTCTTCTGCTCAACTTGCTGGATAATGCTCTGAAATATAGCCCAACGGAAAGCACGATCACGGTACGCGCACATGCCCCCGGTGTTGATAACGCGCAGGCGGGGTATATCCGCGTTGATGTTATCGACATTGGTCCGGGTGTGCCAGATGATTACAAGCAATCGTTATTTAACAGCTTTGTGCAGGTCGAAGGCCGTGCTACTGTGCGGCGTGGGGTGGGGCTGGGGCTATCGTTCTGCCGTTTGGTGACAGAAGCGCACGCCGGGGCAATCTGGATTGAGGATAATAAGCCGACGGGGAGTATCTTCTCGGTGACGTTGCCGAGCGTACTGGCACCGGTGCCGTCTAATGAACCGCTGTAGAGTGGGGATTACGCATACGTGATAATCCCCTGTTATAGTCCTATTTCGTGACTACTCAGGTAAAGCCTATATCCCGCATCAGCTCAAAGCCGGGGGCCACATTAAACGCTAGGAAGCCCGTAAACGGGCTAGTTAGCGCGAAAGATCAACTTTATACAGCCTGTTTACGGGCTTTGCAGTGGGCTAGCCCCCGGTTTTGAACCGGGGCAGTCAGCAAATCAGAGCATACCTGAGTAGTTACCCTATTTCTCGTAGATGGTGACGCTGTCCATCTTATCGCCTTGGCGGATTTGATCGACGACCGCTTGGCCTTCGCCGATTACACGGCCAAAGACCGCGTGTTTGCCGTTGAGGTGCGGCGTGGGCAAGTGGGTGATGAAGAACTGGCTGCCGTTGGTGTTGGGGCCGGCGTTCGCCATGCTTAAGATACCTGCGCTATCATGCTTGAGATTGAGGGCGCTCGGCTCGTCGTTCCACTTGTAGCCGGGGCCACCAGTGCCGCGTCCGTCCGGGTCGCCACCTTGGATCATAAAGTTGCTGATGACACGGTGGAAGGTCAAGCCATCGTAGAAGCCATCCCGCGCGAGAAAGACAAAGTTGTTCACTGTGATGGGCGCTTCCTTAGCGAAAAGCTCAATTTCAAACTCGCCTTTGCTTGTTTTGAAGTGGGCGATATACTTCTTAGAAGAGTCAATCTGCATTTCGGGTGGTTTGTTGTAGCTTGGCATATGTTTCGCTCCTTAATAGCGGTTGATAAAGGGCAGCATATCAAAACATGCGTCAGATTAAAATCTGAAACGTGTTAGGAAGCCGTATAGACTATAGACCAATAATAGCACATTTGGATATTTGGAATTAAAATGATTATATCGGTCAAATATACATGTGTAATGTAAACGGTTCTTTCCTATATCCTCGTATACAATAAAAGCGTCATGCACTGGCAAGAGAGGATAAGCAACATGCCACGAGTTTTATATATTGAAGATGATGCCAATAATCGTATGCTCGTTCGGCGCATTCTGATGGTTGAAGGCATTGAAGTAGAAGAGGCGGAGAGTGCCATTGATGGAATCAACATGGCGTTGTCCAATCCACCGGATCTTATTTTGATGGATATTAGTATGCCGGATATGGATGGTCTTACAGCGACAGAAGAAATCCGTAATAAGCCTGCTATTGCACATCTGCCCATCGTCGCGTTGACGGCCAACGTGATGGAAGGGGATGAAGAGGTTGCACTCAAGGCCGGTTGTGATGGTTATATCGGCAAGCCCATTGATGTCGATTCATTTGCAGATCAAGTCAAAAGCTATCTAAGGTAAAGACGTAATGACTGACCGTAATCCCATTGAACCTAGCGAAGCACATGTGCTCGTCGTAGAAGACAACGTGCCGAATTTTGTCCTCATCGCACGGATGTTGGCTTTTATGGGGGTGCAGCGGTGCGAATGGAAGACCTCCGGCTGGCAGGTCGTCCAATTTGCCGAGACGCTCCCCCGTATCGACCTCATCTTGATGGACATTCGATTGCCCTATGAGGATGGATACCAAGCACTTCAAAAAGTACGTGCCAACCCCCGTCTCAAAGAGACAATTGTCTGTGCTGTGACGGCGGAAGCCAGCGAAGACCAGATGCGCCGTGCACAAAAGGCGGGCTTCGATGGCTTTTTAGGTAAACCGCTTGACCCCGACCGTTTTCCCGATCAAATCTCGCGTTTGCTCTCTGGGGATCAGGTCTGGGAATGGAAGTAGACGACCAATAGGAGATACCCCTATGACTGCCGACCTGGATACCCTGCTTGCCCTGAACACGGTTGTTGATGAGTGGGGGCAGGCTGAGCGTAAGCCACAAGACCTGCTCACTGCTTTGTTACCAGTCATAGGGAAAGCCCAATCAATACGCCTCTGGCGCGTGCTGGGGCAGGCGATGCTGCCACTTGGGGATACAGGGACACCCCCAGGGCAGGCCGCGCTCCCACAGGATATTGACCTAAATAGCCTCTATGCGCGGGCGATAAAAGCGGGCGAACCGCTTAACCAAGATGCGCGTTGGGTCTATGCCGTCATGCGCGAAGACCGCCCCTTTATTTTGCTGGAACTGGAAACCCATACGGCAGTCGAACAGGCACTTGTTCAGTTTCTCGGTGATATTGTCGCGGCGGCGATTATGCGTTACGACACGCATCTTTTGCTTATGCGGCAGGCGGTAGTTACACGTCGTCTTGCGAATGCCACTACGTTTGAAGATATTGCCAGCGCCATTGGGCACGGGTTTTTGCGGCAAGGTCAATTTGTTGCTATCAATCTACTGCACTATGATCGTGACGGCCAATTCGATGGCTTTTTGACGATTGCCACAGCCAACCGCCACAAGGCGTTCAGCACGGACTATCTGCTCAACGTAAAATATGATGATATTGGCGCGGACATTCAAGCGGTAATCGACAATGCTGAACCGCTTGTTATCCCGGATTTATCGAATGCGCCGGATGTCGGCGACGCGCTTAAAGTCTGGTCAGCCGGGCGAGAGATCAAGTCCTCAATTGTCTTGCCTATGCGTGTACAAGGCCGCGTGCAAGGTCTCATCAACATCAATGACCTGCAATCAACCTTTAACGTCTCGTCCGATGATCTGATGTTATTAAACTCTATTGCCGACCAGATTGCGGCTGTGGTCTTAGTCAACGACTTGACTGAACAAAGCGCTTATACGCGCCGTGTGAGTGACCGGCAGGCATTGGTGTTTAATGAATTAAGCGCCGGGCAGGATTACAGTGCAATGGGGCAGGTTATCGCGCGGCATATGCTGCCGGATGACAAACGCATTTTGATGATTAACGCGCTGGAATATGACGATAAAGGGTATGTGACGGGATGGCAAAATCACGTCATGATGCGCCAACAACAGGCGCTCACTTGGGATGCTACGCTCCCCGCTTGGCAAGATCTAGCTGCTGAGTTAAGGCAAACGCTGACTCATAATGATCGCATTGTCGTGGATAATCTGACGGCTAGTGACGACACATTAGGCCAACCCTGGTTGGATTGGCTGCAAGCGCATGACACTCAATCATGTGTTTTTCTGCCGATTGTTGCGGATAAGCGCCCGGTAGCCCTGTTGATGGTGCTAGGCGAAGCGCCCAATCTCTTTAGCCCCAGTGAAGTCAGTGCATTACAAAATATCGCGGAGTTGATGGGCGCATTGCAGCAGACGACCGAACGCGACCGACAGACGCGGACATCCTATGCGGTGGTTGAAAACTTGGTGAAAGCCAACCGCATGATTACGACGGCGGAAACTTACGGCGATATGTCCAAGGCGGTCACGAGTACCTTGGCAAACAGCTTAAAAGGCTCAGCATTGACCCTTTTTGACACGCCGTTAAGCTCTGGGGAGGATGAGCATGTCCATCGTTTAGTCTCTGTGACGACTGACTTTGACGTAATTAACATCGCATCGCCGGTCAAGTTGCCGTCGATTGCCACCCACGATTTACGTCAATTGCAAGCAGGGATGCCGATTACGCATCAAGGTGAGCGGGTACAGCGTTATATTCCGACACAGTTCCAGCAAGAGACGGATGTAGATCATATCGTCTTGTTTGGTCTACGGAGCGGGAATTTACTCTTGGGGACATTGGTTATTGGCGATGATAAGCCGATCGTTTTGACGGATGAGACGACGACCTCTTATGCGACATTAGCCGACCAGATCGGGTTAGTTATCCGCAGCCAACAGCTATTAAGCGAGTCCCGCGAGATGCAGCGCGTTGCCTCGCAGTTGGTGCAGGCTAACCAGTCGATTGCCGCAGCCGATGATTACACGGACATCGGGCGGATTGTGCTCCAACTCTTGCCCGCTGATGTAATTGGCGTGGCGCTGATCTTGTTTGACCATCCAGCGACACCGACCAATTTGCCGCGTAGCTCTTTGATGCGGGTGTATGTCTCGCGGGAGGAAGTGGTATCACGCGAGGTGATGGATACATTCGCCGGGGATTATGCGGCGTTGCCACAGATTGTTCAACGCTTGTTGAGCGGTGAAATTATCGAGATGGAAGATGCTCGCGAACGTGAGCAAGTCTCCAACCCGAATGTCGTCGCTTACTTTAATGAGCATGATGTCCATAGTTTTATCACCGTCGGGCTGCGGGCAGGGCGGCGCTTATTGGGGCTGTTGTCCTTGACAAAGCCTGTGGGCACACAGATCAACCCGATGCTGTTTAATAACATCCGGGCGATTGCCGACCAAACCGCCGTGACGATTGAAAACCGCGACTTGCTGGAGCAGACCTCCCAGGCGCTCGGCTTGACACACGCCCAGTTTGAAGCGACCAGCGCCCTTTATAGCTCGGATACACCCGCCGAGATGCTTAACACATTGTCGAAGTTCTTCGCGGATTACATGACTGATGCGCACATTGCCATTGTTAATTCCGAGTCGCAGGCGGCAGGCTTGGCCGGGATTGAACTACATATTCCTGCGACGGTCAACCAGCACGTTCTAGACGAAATGGATCATGTCATCGCGCTTGATGATTACATCGGTGTGGATCGTCTGCTCAGTGGTGAACAAATCATCGCGCTGGACATCAAGAGCGACCCGCTCTTGAGTGAGGAAGAACGTGATGTGTTTATGGCGCAAGGCTACCGGGCGATTATCTTACAGCCCTTGATGACGGCTAACGAAAATCTGCTTGGTGTGGTGCAGTTTACCAGCAAAACGCCGGTAGAAGTTCCCCTTAGCCAGATGCTCTCGTTGCAAACGTTGATCGATCAAACCGCTGTTGCGTTGGAAAATCGCCAGTTATTGCAGACAACAGCCAGCAGTTTAAGCGAAATCCGCACACTTTATGAAGTCAATCGTAAGTTGCTCAATGCGGAAGATGTCCCCGCAGTGGCAAAAGCCCTTTACGAAGAATTTGCCGATGACTGTGTGGCCGTGATGGTGCTAGTAGTTGTCTATGATGCGATGCAGTCTACGGTAAAGGATTATGTGCTCCAAGCTGCACAGACAGACTCGCAGCGACTGGAAGATCCCCGTTCTTTGTTTGATGCGGTACAAGTCGCCCAACTCCAGTCCGAACTAGAGGCTTTAGCGGTGCAATCGGTCGTCGTATGGCCGGATACACACGCGCATGTCCTGGCGGTTCCGGCGATGTCCGTCTTGGCGCTGAAGGATGTCAAAAGTAGTATCGTGATGGTGGTACGCGATGATGAGCGCGTTAATCGGCTGGTTATGTTGCATACCGCACAAACGCCGACCTTAAGCCAATCTGACGAACGGCTTTACAGCGCCATCCGCGATCAGGTCGAGATTGTGCTCGAACGACAGCGATTGCTGGCTGATATGCAGCGGGCGGCGGCGCGTTTGGGTAGCCAGGTACGTATTTTGCAGACGATCAATCACCTCAGTAATACCATTACCAACACATTGGACCAACAAGTGCTCTTTGACAGCACATGCGAGGCGCTTGTCAACGTCTTGGATGTCGATCATGTCGGTGTGGCGATCTTCCAACCGGAGACGAACTCGGCCACCGTTGTCAGCGAATACCCAGATAGTGGAGCTGTTGGGCAGACAATCTCTTCATCGGAACCGACTCAAAAACGGCTGCGCACAGAGCGCCGTCCCATTGTCATTCAAAATGTTGATAACAACCCAGAAGTCGATGGGGCTACGTTAGCGTTGCTGCAAGAAACAGGCATCAGGTCGATTATGTTGTTGCCGTTGCTCGATGCACAAGGCGCGTTTATCGGGTCGATTGGATTGGATGTATATGAAGCTGGCCGCGAGATAACCCAAGATATGCAAGATGTCGCCTTGACCTTAACTGCGCAGATTGCGGTTGCCTTGCAGAATATCCGCTTGCTGGAAAACGCACAGCGACAAGCCGACCAAATGGAGAAGATCGCCAGCTTTAGCCGTGCTATTCAGGCTAATCTTGAAGTTGAGGCGCTGCTCAAAACCTGCATTACCGATGCTGGTGAAGTCATTCACTCCGATCATGTGTCGATCATCCTTTACGACAGCGTCGCCCGCCAACTGCGTAAAGTGGCCTGGCGTGATGATAACGAACCCGTCTCCGTGATGCCCTACAATGGCCCCACTGTGACGCTTAAGGGTACATCTGCCGGGCGGGTGTGGGAACTCAAGAAGCCTTATGTCTTTAATGACTTTGCCAGAGAGACACAACCGCGTTTTACATGGCGCTTTGATGTGAAATCTTCTGTCTCGTTCCCGATCTTCTCGCGTGGGGTGCTGCGGGGTGTGCTGGAAGTCGCAAGTGTGGCTTCGCACGCTTATACCGACAGTGACCGGGTGATTTTGCAGCAACTTGTCAACCAGATTGCGGTCGCTTTAGAAAATGCGGAAGTCTACGAGCAGAGCCAGCGTGTCGCCCGGAGTAAGGCGTTGGTCAATGATATTACCAGTAAGCTACAACAACAGATGGACATTGACCAGATCCTCAACGTGACGGTGAATGAACTAGGGCAAGCCTTAGGCGCACGCCGGGGGCGCATCCGCCTCTCGTTGGATAACCTAGATGAAAATGAGAGCGATAAATAGCTATGAACTGGACACGACTTTACAACGCGATATTTTATCTAAAGCCGTATAAGCGCGAACTGGATCGTTACATTGCGACGGTGACGTATGGTACAGCTTTACTCATCTGGGTGAGCTACACTTTTTATGCGGTGTTTACGGTAGATTGGCCGACCATTGTCGGTGGTGTCGATGATACCACCATGCTAGAGCTAGCCCTCACGCAGCCTGGGCGATCACCGTCACTGGCATTTTACGCTCTTTTCTTTTTATCAGGGTTAACCGTTGTTCTGCTCCGGCAGGGCTATCTCAAAATAGCGGTGTGGTTGCCACCGATGACTTGGTACATCATCTCAGTTTTGTTAGCAACGACGCTCACGACTAGCGCCTCTTTCCCGGCAGCTAACGTTATTGTTCTGGTTGTCATCGCGGGTTTGTTGATTGGCTGGCGTGGGGTGTTGGTCGCTGTTGTTGCTGGTTTTGTGCCGATTCTTGTTCGGGCGAGCCAAGATGCAACGTTTGCCAATCAAACGGGTCAACCGTCCTTCACGACGTTGCTGATATTGATCGCCGGTACAGGTGTATTGATCTATTTTTATCTGCGGTTTAACCAAGTGAGCCGTAGCGAAGGCGCAGCCGAAGCCGTGCAAGATCAATCCGTCACAGCGTTGGTCTTGCGGCAGATCGCTTATGGCGTTGCGGATCGTGTCTCGCCACAACAACTGATGCGCGAAGTGGTTGATCGGATTGTGAAGTCATTTACACCCATTTACTACACACAAATTTTTATCCTCTCTGATGACGGTAGCCGTGCGGATTTAGTCGCCGCTAGTGGGGAAGATGGCGCACAGGCACTCAATGAGGGTTACAGCGTCACCCTCGGTACGCGGAGCATCATCAGCCAAGTGATTGATACTGGCGGCAGCGTGATTGAAGGGGCGGACGGCCTGACGGGGAAAAATGAACGCTTGCCCGGTACAGAGGTGCAGATTGTCGTGCCACTGCGCATCGGCCCGAAAGTTCTCGGTGCGCTGGATGTCCAGAGCCAAGACGCAACAGCCTTTGACGAAGCTGGGGTGATTACCACATTCCAGGCATTGGCTGATAGCCTTGCCCTGGCGATTGATAACGTCAGCCAATACGAGCGTGCAGAAGCGCGTTTGATCGAAAATGAGCGCCTAGTCACTGAAGCCCGTGATGCGCTGCGTGAGGTCGAGCGCCTTAACGAACGTCTGATCGGCACAGCTTGGGCAAATTATATCCATACAGCGCGTGACTCCTTAGCGCGCACGGTGAATTTTGAGACGCAAAGCCTCAACACAGAATTTGAGATGACACCGACCATCCAAGATGCTATACGAACGAAGCAATTGGTCGAAGATCACCAAGACGACTCGCAGGTGATCGCGGTACCATTGCGTGTGCGTGGGCATGTCATCGGTGCGATGGAGTTCGAGCTTGACGCGGATCGCGGGTTCTCCCCGGAGGATCTCGACCTGGTGCAAGAGGTGAGCGAACGCTTCGGCATGGCGGTGGAAAATGCGCGTTTGGTGGATGAAAGCCAGCGGTTGGCGCGGCGCGAAGCCTTGGTGAACCAGATTACCGCTCGTCTACAGGTGACAAACGATGTAGATAATATGTTGACGGAAGCAACGCGCAGCCTTTACGACACACTGAAGGCGCGGCGTGTCTCGGTACGTTTAGGCTCGCCGCCTTCTAACAAAGGGTAGTATTGATGAACCAGCGAATGATCTCCAATGAGGATACGCTTACAGACTTGCGATCGCGCTATGTGCAGTTGTTGCTGATGGCAACAGTCGGCCTTTTGTGGTTGATGACCATCTTATCAACGGTGTGGGATGGTATTGAACCAATTTCGCCATTAGTGCCGATAAGCATGACGATTGTTGCCGGCTTTGTGGTCTCACTTTTACAGCGTCAAAATTGGGTGACCCCGGCGAGTTTTATCTTGTTTTTGGCGTTACTGTTTGTCTTGTTTGTCGTGCCCCGGCAGAGTGTCGCTGTAACAATTTATACGGGTGTTTTATTGGCTGCGGCCTTTATCTTTACAAATCTATATTATGTGGCCTTTACGGGGATTGCCGCCATCTTTTATGTTTTGGTGGCGTTTAATCATATTGTAAATTTAGCAGCAGATCGTGATGATGCTATTGTCACATGGTTTATCTTGGCTTTTCCGATAGCGATTATTGCGTTGACAGCGCGATATTTTAGCGTCGCTTTGCAAAATCTATCTACTGAAGGCCAGCGCAATAATGATTTGCTGCAATCAACGGCTTATGTGGGGCAGGTCATTTCCAAAATTCTGGAAACTGATGAGGTGTTCCAGCGGGCAATTGAATTGATCCGTGTGCGCTTTGCTTACTATCATGTGCAGATTTTTATGGTTGATGAAGATCGCCAGTATGCCAATCTCGTCTCGAGTACGGGCGCAGTTGGGCAGCAACTTTTAGCGCGTAAGCATCGCTTGGCTGTTGGGTCTCAGAGTGTGATCGGGCGTGTTTCTCAAACGGGTGAGCCGGTCATTGCGCGGGATACAGACCGCGACCCCCTCCATGCGCGGAATGAGCTTTTGCCCAATACACGGGCAGAGCTAGCGTTGCCCATCTTGGATGGTGATCGCATTATCGGCGCGTTAGACGTGCAAAGCACCCGTCCCAACGCCTTCCAACCTGCTGACGTGCAAGCGTTGCAAATCCTAGCGAACCAACTCGGTACAGCTATCCGTAATGCACAGCTATTCCAGGCGCAAGCCGCCAGCGTGCAGGAAAACAAGCGCCTGTTCTTCGAGTCCGAATCGAACTTGCGTGAGATCCAACGGCTTAACCGCCAGTTGACCCAAAAGGTATGGCGGGAGTATTTAGGGCAGCGCGGCGTGCTGACCGGGCTAACCATGTACGATGAGCAAATGCAAGAACATGCGGATTGGACAGAGCCGATGATTAATGCCGCACAACGCCGCCGCCCGGTGATGGCATCCGACCCGACCGATTTGATAGCCGTGCCGATTGTGTTGCGCGGTGAGGTGATCGGCGCGATTGAAGTTGAGACGGATGAGCAATCCCCTGATGAAGATATGGTGGAATTAGTGCAGTCGGTTTCGCAACGGCTTGCCATTAGCTTGGATAACGCTCGTTTGTTTGAAGAAGCGCAGGAAAGCACCGCCCAAGAGCAGCGCATTAACTCGATTGTGGGCCAGTTCCAGTCTGCGCCGACAGTAGACGACTTATTACAGATTACCCTACGCGAACTCAATGAGGCGTTGGGGGCTAAAGGCGGTAGTATCCGTTTAGGCAAGCTCGCGCAAACATCAGAAAATGGTCATAACCAGGATGGAGAGCACGTATGATCTCCTTAGCCACGCTCCGCCGCCAGTTCTTTAGTGTGCGGTATAACTACACCAATCCAATCGAGCGACAACAGGCCACCGGACTGTTGTATCTGCTGTGGTTTATTCTTGTCGCTTCGATCGTTTCCTTCGCTTTGCAGACGCTCCCGGCTATTGTTGATCGAGGGTCCGTACAATTTATAGATGGCCTGTTGGTCACCGCGTCTGTTATTACGTTTTTACTTGGGGTGGGGTGGCTACAAACCGGGCGTTTACGCTATAGTGCTATTCTGATTTTCATCAATCTGCTAGGTGTTGCGCTCGTGGCGCTCTCCTTGCCGGACGAAATCGGCGCATTGATGGCTATCGTCCTTATCCCGGTGATCTTCGCCGGTTTAATCTTTGAAGGTCGTCTGTTTTTGACTGCTATTGCGGTAACATTTGTGCCGCTGGTCATGGTGACGGTCAGCAAGCTCGGTACTTTTGATGACTTGTTCGCTAATCCGCCGATCTTGTTTGGTACATTGACGATACTATTCGCCGGAGTGTTTTTTGCACTCATCGGTAGCGCGACATCTAACACGATTACCCGTTTGTTTGATGAAGTTGAGCAATTCCGCGTATTACCGCAATTGGTTGAGCGCATATCCCAAGATGTGGACATGGATACGCTTGGGGCATATACCATTGCGTTGCGTATGTTGCGGTCGGACCTTGATTATAGCTTTGCCCAACTATATTTAGTGGAAGATGGGCGCATTACACGGCGTTTTCGGAGTGGTTTTAACATCCGCCAGAGCGGTGTGTTGACAGATGTCACGATTGGTGATGCGAGTGCATTGGCCGAAGCCACTGGTTTAGG
>DAOTTT010000294.1:0-6000 GCA_034437635.1 Anaerolineae bacterium
GTGGAGAAATTGACATTGTCATCGGCACACACCGCATTTTATCCAAAGATGTAACGTTTAAAGACCTCGGCTTGGTCATCATTGACGAGGAACAACGCTTCGGGGTGAAGCATAAAGAGCATTTTAAAGCGTTACGCAATCAGGTTGATGTGATTACACTCACGGCAACGCCCATCCCACGCACACTGTATATGAGCTTGGCCGGTGTCCGCGACATCAGCATGATTCAAACCCCACCGGAAGAACGCTTACCAGTTATCACGCATGTCGGGCGCTTTGACGACAACCTCGTGCGGCAAGCCGTCCTGCGCGAATTAGAACGCGGCGGGCAGGTGTTCATCGTGCACAATCGCGTGCGAACAATCGAAACGCTGCGACAACGCATTGAGGAACTCGTGCCGGAAGCGCGTATCATCGTCGGGCATGGGCAGATGGCAGAACGCCAGCTTGAAGGCGTGATGGCCGCCTTTGCCCGCAATCAATATGACATTCTCATCAGTACGACGATCATCGAGAGCGGCATTGATATTCCAAACGCGAACACGCTCATCGTGGAGCACGCCGATCATATGGGCTTGGCGCAACTGTATCAGATACGGGGGCGCGTAGGACGCAGCGCACAACAAGGCTACGCTTATTTCTTCCACCCGCGCAATCTCACCGAAGAAGCCAAAGCGCGCCTGGAAACTTTAGCAGAAAACACGCACCTCGGCGCTGGTATGGACGTTGCCATGCGTGACCTGGAAATTCGCGGTGCCGGGGACATCCTCAGCACCAAGCAAACCGGGCACGTCAGCGCCATTGGGCTGCACTTGTATACACAGCTTCTCACGCAGACCATCAAGCAACTCAAGGGCGAAACTGACATCAAAACCCCTGCGCCCATCTCAGAGACGAAAGGCATCGTCATTGATATGCCCTTGGCCGCCTATGTGCCCGGCGATTGGATACCGGATATGGCAATGCGCTTACAAATCTACCGCCGCATTGCCGGGATTGATGATCTACAGACCATCATAGACATGCGCTCGGAATTAGTCGATCGCTTCGGGCAATTGCCGGATGCCGTCGATAATTTACTCTATCAAATTGAGGTTAAATTATTGGCGCAAGCGTCTAATGCAACGCATATCATGGCGAACAAAGGCATGATGCAAATCCGGTTGCCGTACCTTGGCGAAGAAATTAACCGCGTCGTGCTCAAACACCGCCTAGACGACACATTCACGATCTCAAGGACAGCTGTCAGTTTTAAATTGGACAGCGAACATCTATGGAAATTGCGCCTAACTGACGTACTTACAGAACTGTCGCAAGTCGAAACATTATCCAAAATTGACATTCGTTAAATTCTTGGTCATACTCATAACCGTATCTTAATATGATAGGGCACTAGGCACGATGACCGTAATTAATGGATGTCAAATAGAGTTAACGTTAGGCGATATTACCCAAGAACAGACGGACGCGATCGTCAACGCGGCCAACTCCTCTTTGTTAGGGGGTGGCGGTGTAGATGGCGCTATCCATCGGGCAGCAGGCCCTGAATTGCTACAAGAAACCAGAAATCTAGGTGGCTGCAAAACAGGGCAAGCCAAAATAAGTGGTGGATATAATCTCAAAGCCAAGCATGTTATTCATGCTGTAGGGCCTATTTATCGACCTAATGATCCGGATACACCCCGCCTATTAGCGAGTGCATATCATGTCAGCATGACACTGGCCGCACAACATCAACTCAAAAGTATCGCATTCCCGGCAATTAGCACAGGCGTTTACGGCTATCCACTTGATGAAGCCGCAGGGGTCGCCCTAGAAGTCGTCATGGACTTTTTAGTCAATACAACATCTATCAAGCTGGTACGTTTTGTTCTGTTTACACAAACTGCGTTGGACGAGTTTACAAAAGCACTCCAACGTTTATCATCACAACGCAGTTTATAAGTTCTAATTACCCGATGGCTTGGGTAAGCTCGCGTGCTCCATGTGCTGCAAGCGATACAACACAGTTTGAAACGCTGTAAACTCATTGGATTGGAATAACTCTTGGATGCTGGAGTCGATAACTTCCGCGCTGGTTAAAACTTCCTCACGCGCAGCCTCGCCCTTTTCAGTCAAGTGAATGCGCACCGCGCGGCGATCCAGTTTATCCGGTTGGCGCTCGATATACCCCTTGCGTTGGAGCTTATCCAAATTGGGGGTAAATGAGGTCGCAGCACGCCCAACACCATGCGCTAAATCAGACGCATGGCGGCCATCTTCAGCATAAAGAGAGCGCAAAATGTACCATTCAATAACGGTGAGGTTCTGCGGGCGCAACATCTGGCGGAATATCTGGTCGAGGTTGCGCAAGGCAACATCCATATTGCACCAGATCGAGCCTTCAAATAACAGTTCGTTGGATTTGGTTTGGTTTATCATCGTTTCTACAATTCTGTGCTGTCGGTTAAGTCTTGTCATATCACTATTTCCTATGAGCCGCTGTCAAGACTTTTTAAAACCGTATGCGATCGTAAAATGCCCTCTATCTCCCTTGTCGGTTTCGCCTGTCAGGTAAAACACACTGACTTTGGCCTCCTTAAATGTGTTGCACAGGGTGCAATTACATCATATTTTGCGATCGTTTGCCCTTTTGCTATGCATTTCACAATCTTATATTTATTATAACTTAAAAATGTTGCTGTGAAGATTAACGGCTACTAGAATTCATAAGAATCACATAATAATCCGCATACTCAATCTGTGTATTATACGCGCTAACCTGTAGTCGGTCACCGGTTACTTGGTTATATAAACCCACTCTAAAGGTAAATTCCATCAAGAAACCATGAGAAAAGTTGTAAACATCCGTAATATATTCTCCGGGTGTCCATAGCGATGTAGGGTAAGCATAATTTTGGGGCATCGCATCCCGTTGATCGACAGTCACGCCGGATGCGTCAAGCATGTGAACAAACACAGTGTAGTCGGTTGTCATCTCCTCCAATGCCTGCCATACAAGACGTACTTCGACACCCGCCTCCGTTTGTTGCACTGTGTAGCCATACAGCGCAACAAGACCGCCGTAATTCACGTTGACGACGGTCTCAACATCAGGAGCCGTCATCTGACGCGGCACACCGTCGATTGTAATCGTCCCAAGGTCAAGCGTCGTCTCCGCGACCTGCAAACGCACCATGTATGTGCCACTTCCCACATCACGCGGGAGACTCCAGCGGAACGGCATCCTGAACACATCGCCATCCTGCCAGCGCGTTGATGCAAATGGGAAATCCTGCGCATCTAAAGCACGATCATCCAGCCATAATGTGACCGTCTGCGCGATGCGGTCGGCTTGGGTCGCTGCCCAGTAGGTCGTTATTGATAACGGTTCGCCGGGACGTAGCGCCGCATCTGGCAGGCCATTATACCCTAGATAGCGCATCCCAGACGTGACGTTCTGTGCATCGGGTATAGCTATCGCCATGTCAGCAGCAGGCCGCACCGGGCGCTTCACGGTGAGCGCCCCGACCTGCTCGCGGATCGCACCTGATGTATACGGGATGAGTTGCTCACTATCGCGGTCAACCCAAGCGACAATCACTGGGTAACTGCCCGGCGGTATCCCTGCGGGGACATCCACGCGCACCCGCTGGAAGACCTTTTCACCGGCCCGCCATTGATCCGTGCCAAGCAAGAAAAGATCGCTAAAAGCCAGCGTTTGACCTAGTGTATCCAAGACGGTCACAATCGGGCGCAAACGGGCATAGGGCGGCGTTTGAAGCACATCCCAGGTTAGCGTTAAAGTCCCTTGCTCGCCGGAGGCAATCACGCCTTCTGCCTGCCCCATCTGCACGTAATCATTCGTCGCACCATCTGCTTGTGCGGCCTGTGCTTCAACGCGAAACGCCCAAAACGCCAAGTCGCCGTCCGGCCCCGCCGGGACATCCTGCACCCAGCCCGGTTCAAGCAACGCGAACCAATCTTCCGGCGGTGGATTTTGATGCGGGAAAATCACCAAGCCGGTTTCATCCGGCGGTGGAAAAAATAAGCTAGATAAGCCCAACCACGTCACATCGTCACCATAGCGCGTGATGACCGTCGTATGCTGCGGGTTGAACGACGCGACATAGACATGCTCATCGGTGACCGTCTGCGATAACCAATCCGCAGCAGCAGCGAGATCGCCATCAGCTTGATAGAACAAATCCGCACGGTTAGCCCACTGTGTATACGCCCCATAGACGCTCACCGCACCCCAGGCCATCAGCAGTAAAAACGCCCCACGCTGATGTACAGGCCGCAAGCGTAGACGTTCCACGCTCCACACAATGCCTAGCGCACCCAATAGGAAAATCAAAGGCACCATACCTAAAGACCGCATATGACTTGGCGGAAAACCCGCCACAGAAATCACACTAGGGATAATCATCAATGGGGAAAGCACCAGCAGCAACGCGGCAACACGCACCAACGCCCCCTGCTTATTGCGCCACAGCATCCCCAGGGCTATAAACGCACCGATAAACAAAAATGGCGCTTCGAACAGCGTAAAATAGGGGCGGCCAGGGTCGTTATAACGCAGATTGCCAAAATCACCGCGAATAAAGAACATTTCCAGATGTCGGCGCACGCTCTCCCCTAGGGATACCGTCACTTCACCGCCACTGACTTCCGTTAAGCGTTGCAGGAAAATATCAGGGTTTTGCAGCGCATAGAAAGTCATCGGCACAGCCGCCAACGCGAAAGCCAACCCAAACACCGTGCCCTGTGTCAACCGCACGCGCCGATGATCCAACCAAAGTAAGAATAAAGCCGCACCCCCCAGCCACACCGGGAACAAGCGCGAGGCCATGTAGGTATACAACGCCCCGGCACACAAGGCACCACCCAACGTCACCCACCATAGCTTGTTTCCGCTCAGACCACGCCACAAAAACAATAGGCCAAGCGCCTGCATCAGCGGCAGCGTGACCGCACGATAGGCTTGACGGCTCATAAAAATTTGATGGAAGGAAATCGCCATTAATGCGCCCGCAACTAAACCCACCCACATACCGCGCCGCCCACCGATCATCAAACGGCCCAGGGTCATCGTAGCGGCGACCGTCAACAAATTGCTAAACACACTCACGATTTGCAAGCCGAAAACACCGTCATCCACAAAGCGGAAAATAGGCTGGCTCAGGTAAAAGTAAAGGCTCTCGCGGCCTTGGTAGCTATTGGCTATGGGGAACAAGTCCGCGCCGTTAGCGATGCTGCGCGTAATGAGGACGTTAGCTGCTTCGTCAAAGTGTGGCCCCGGCGGGAGCGTGGATAAATGCACGATGCGTAAAATCGCCGCGACGAGCAGCACGCACACCGCTAGAGCAAATGTTTGCTTCACGATTTGCGCTTCCGTTTGGCTTCAAATGTGCGCGTCGGTTGCCATAAATCCGCATCAGGATGATCGACAGGCGCGATGCTCAATAAGATCGGTTCATCATGATCGATCAAGTAATAGACCAAGTACCGTTGCTCGCGCTCTAGCATGGGGCGCGGTGATAAACGCCGCCGGAACTGCCAGCGTTTCTCGTCGTCATCTTCCAGCATAGGCGACTGCCAGAATATCCATAAGGCTGGCGTGCCGTTCACGGATTGCATCTCCGCGCAGTGCAGCGGCAGCCGTGCATAACGCACCGCACGAAACACCGCCACAGCCAGCACAACAGCGATCAACCCTAGCGTGAGCACCCACCCACCGCGCACTATCAGCGCGATAAAACGTGGCAAAAGTAGAAAACCTAGCGGAATCAACACAGCAAACACCGCGCCGAGCGGTTGCAGGATCATATCCACCCACTGCCCCGGCGTTAATTTACCATATCGGTTTTGCATCAAGCGTTTACGCATCTCTGGCACGACGGACATAATTCATCAAAACCTCCTTGCTGGAAACCACCCGTCTTTAGCGGGTGGAGGAAAGCATGGTTGGCGCGTGTAGCTACCACCGTGCATCGGACAAAAGATCGTGCGCGGTGT
>DAOTTT010000295.1:0-8038 GCA_034437635.1 Anaerolineae bacterium
ATGACAACAGTCGGCACCAGATTATCTGTGTGATGACGATGGCTCAAATCTTCGATGTTGCCATGATCGGCGGTCAGCACGACGACCCCGGCGTGATCGTCCCAAGCATCCAGCACCCCAGCCAATACGCCGTCAATAGTTTCCAGCAGGCGCACAGCATCCGCGAGATTACCCCGGTGCCCGGTGACATCCGTCAGCCAATGTGGGAAGAAGGCAAAATCAACGGCCTGCGCGAGTGCCACCATGCGCCGCCCAGCGTCAAACGGGGTCAGCACGGGGATGTCCGCATAGCCTAATTGTGACCGCCACCCCGCCCCGGTAAAATCACCGCTGAGCGCCCGCCCCGCCCGCAGATCATCAACAGTGAAGACGCGCACCCCCGCATCTATTGCCGCCTGCTGGTAACTAGACGGCAAGCGTTTACCGCTTGTAATGACACGATGCCAATCTGGAGGATAGGCTTCGAGCAAACTGGCGGATTTACCCGCCGCGATAACCTGCGAGAAGATCGTCCCTTCGCGGATGAGGTCGCGTGTATCCGCGTTGGGCTTAGGGCCGTAGTGCTGGCCGACCAACGCCGGGATGTTGCGCCCGGTGATGATCGCCGCTTGGCCGGTGCCGCTTTGTGGCCTGCCGGGGATGCCCATATGTGCGTCTGTGGGGATGAATAACGCCCGGTCCGTAGATTGAGCGCTGGTTGGCGCTAACCAGGGCTGCCCGGCGCTTAATTGGCGTAATGTGGGTAAGTGCGCCGCCGCAAAGGGGTTAGTCGTCGGGTCGTCTGCGCCTAGCCCAACGCCATCTAAGAAGATGAAGAGAACGCGCATATCAGTTGCGGGCACTGTCGATTTGATCCGACGATGGCGGCACATGATCGCGCCAAACTTCGTCACCGCCAGCATCGTAGAGTACGAACTCCGGCGTGAAGGAAAAGCCCAATTCTTGCCGCAGTTGCCGCCCTAATGGGGTGTGAATGTCGATGCGCAAAATGTTAAACGCGCCTTGTAAATCCGCTTCGATTTCATCCACAAAGGGGTTAAGCGCGAGACAACCTGTACAATAATTGCTGAAAAACGCGACCAACGTTGGCCGCCCATTGCCGATGTCCTTTAAAGCCTGATCGACACTATCAACATTGCTCATGCCAGGGCGCAACACGACAAAGCCCAAGATAAAAACACCCGCGATAATGCCCTGGGTAGCCGTCGTCACATACCAGCGCGTCTGCAAATAGCGGGTCATCGTGATGTAACTTATCGCTAAAACGCCGATGCCAATTAACGGGTAAGAAAATTGATTGAGGATATTCATAGGTGGTGAATTCACCCTTAAAGTGTTCAGTATTTACTCAACTGGAACTCACCAACCTATTATAAAGGCAGAGTGCCAAGCTAACAATGGCGCTTACAGCGCCTCAAGATAATTCAGAATAAACGGGTTCGAGCGCCGCTCACGGGCGATCGTCGTCGTGCCGCCATGCCCCGGCAAGATTTGTACATCATCGCCCAAGGGCAGCAACACGTTAACGATGGAGTCACGCAGCACGCCGGGGTCGCTACCGGGCAAATCCGTGCGGCCAACGCTCATCTCAAAGATACAATCCCCGCTGAAGACGACCCCGGCATCACGCATGTAATACGCGATGTGATCCGGCGCGTGCCCCGGTGTGAACAAAGTCTCTAGCTTGATCGCGCCAACTTCAATCGTCTCCGATTTATCGCTCAACAAACGATCCGGCGTTGCTGCCTCCGGGAATTCGCCCATGCCAAAGCGTAGCCCTTGGGCGGGGAGGATGTTCAACCACTCCACCGCCGCCTCATGGATGACAAACGGCGCACCTGTTAGCTCTTTTAGGGCTTTGCTCGCCAGCACATGGTCAAAGTGGGCGTGCGTGGCAAGGATCATCTCAATTGTCCATCCGGCATCTTGTGCCGCTTGATGCAACACGTCCGCACGATCCACCGGGTCAATGACCACCGCCTTTTTGCTCTCTGTATCCCCGACGACAAACGCATTCGTCGCTACCGGGCCTAAAGTCAGCATCTTGACTTCAATCGCCATGTGCTATCACTTCTCCTCTTTTAAACATCATTTGCCAAAATTGGGTCAGTTCTTCCATGCGCAACAACCACGCAGTCACCAAAAAGGCGATACCACCAATAGCCGTCTCCACACCGACTTGCGCCGCTGTGAACATAAAGCCGCGCTCACCGATGACGGCGCTCCAACCGAGATTCACCACGACGATCCCCCCCGCCATGACGACACTGGCCGCCGTCGTCTTGAGAATGGTATTCGCCAGTGCATTATCGTTCACACCTTGCCAGCGCCGCCGCAAGATCACCAGCAAAAAGCCGACTTCAAACATCACACCCAAGGAATTCGCCAGCGCCAAACCACCGACAAAACCCGCCGCCCGCATCGCGTCTAGCTCAAAGGGGATCGGCAAGTTGCCGAGGTCGATCATCACATTTTGCACGGCGAACACCTCCGCCGCCGCGACATTACTTAACACGAATGCACCAATTAAGTTGATGGTCGCGCCACCAAGCGCCGCCCATAACGGCGTGAGCGTGTCTTGATCCGCGTAAAAACTCCGGGCGACAACTTCCAGCGCGGAATGGACGATCAAGCCTAGAGCGAAGAATTGCAAGGTGCTATACACCAACGCGGACGCATCCGCCGTGAACGCGCCCCGTTCTAACAGACTAATCAGCGGACGACCAACAAAGATCAAACCGACCGCCGCCGGGATGCTCGTAATCAAGATAAAACGCAGCGCCCCGGACATATAATCGCGCTTGCTGTCCTGGTCGCCCATCTCGCTGAAGGCGGCCAACGTCGGGAAGATCACCGTTCCCATCGCCGTACCAATGAGGGTCTGCGGGATCTGCATCAAGCGCCAACCCCAATCTAACGCGGCAACCGACCCCGTACCTAAGCGTGAAGCGATGTTGTTCATCACCAAGAAGTTAAAGCTAAACACGCCCAACCCGGCCACACGCGGCAGCATCAAGCGGATGACACGCCATAACATCGGATCGTTCCATCCGAGTGAAAACGTCCACTGAGCGCGGAAGCGCACCAAGCCCGGCACTTGAATGCCAAAGTGCATCGCCGCACCCAGCACCGCCCCCATAGCGATACCATGCACGCCAAACGGCCCCATCAGGAAGGCCACGCCGAACAAAATACCCAAGTCAAACATAATCGGCGCGAGTGCTGGCAGCAAAAAGTGATTGTGACTCTGCAAAATGCCCATCACAATGCCACTGACGGAGAAGATCAACGTGCTGCCGAGCAAAATACGCATCAACTCAACGGTCTGTGCTTGCTCCGCCGGGGAGAAGCCCGGCGCAACCACGTTATCAACCAACGTTGGCGCGGTAAAAAACACGATCAAGCTGACAACAGCCGTCACGGAGAAAATGGTGTTAATCACATGGCTAGCGAGTGCCCATGCCCCGTCTCGATCCTCACGGGTTAAATAACCGCTGAAGATGGGAATAAACGCATGAGCCAGCGCCCCGCCTGCGATCAATGTGAAAATCAATTCAGGAATACGGTTCGCCGTGACAAACGAGTCCCACTCCGCACCGACACCAAACGCATTCGCAATGATAAACGTCTGCGCTAGGCTGATGACCTTCGCCGCGCCAAACGCCAAAATCACCACCAGCGTAGACCGCGCGATCTGGCGGTTCCGCTGGCTAGTTTCCTCCGCACGCGCAGCAAGTTCTACGACGGTCGGTTCTGTCGTCGTCATAAATTGGCCTTCCTAAGTGCCGAGCGAGTCGCGGGCTTGACGCGCCGCCTCAAAATTACTGTTATAGCGCAAAGCCCGTGAGAACGCATTACGTGCGCCATCGGTATCACCCTGGGCGGCCAAAGCGCGACCTTGCCAATAATATGTTTCTTCCACGTAGCGACCATTGTTAGACAAGTTATTAGCCGCATACTGCAACACATCATCATAGCGGCCAACGTTGTAGTACGCTTCAAATGGGCCGAACTGATACCATAGCATCCGCCAAGGGAGCGCCTCTAGCGAAATCGCTTTATCATAGGCCGTTGCCGCTTCTTCGTAACGCCCTAACTCAACCAACGATGTCCCCATGTTGAACCAAGCAAAAGCGTTATTGGGGTTTTCCCGCGCTTCTTCCTGGGCGACCATAAAGGCGTGTTCGGCAGAGGCTTCAATGGTCAGGCGTTCCGCGTCGAGTATTTGCATCAACTGATTTTCCTGGCCGGGACGATAGGCCACCACAAACACGCGGTTAAATTGCTGCCACCCGGCATCAACCTCGCCATAAGTCTCGATGATACCCAAGCCATCATCCCCCGCGCCGAGGAAGCTATCCAAGATGATAAATTCACGCGCTTGGTCATCATAACCGACGATCGTTTGATAATGGCCGATCCAATCGTACCCTTCAAACATATGACTACGCTCTATGATGACGGGGAAGCCCGCAGAGACCAAACTACGCAGCATATCAAGGTCGCCGCCATAACGATAAAGGGCGTTATAGTCGGTGTATTCATTGGCAAAACGCGCTAATTCCCAAGGGCTGACGTTTTTATCTTCACGGTACGGCTTGAGCCGGTTCGCAGCATAGATATGCTCTTGCCCCCATCCAAAGTAACTCAATGCCATCGTGATATTAGCCGGGCCACAGTTATTCCACGTCTGTTCCTCCCAACGGAAGCCCGTATTGAGATGGTCAATCGGCCATGTATTAGACGATACGTTAAGTTCGGCATCAGCAGCGGCAAATGTCGCCGCAATGTTATCGGTAGGCTGTGGCGTGGGTGTCGGCGGTGCCGGTGTCGGCGTAAAGGCCGCAGTCGCCGTCATAACCGGGGTTGCTGTTGCCGCTTGTGTGGCCGTTGGTTGTATCATAGCGACACTTTCTTCGGTCACCTCCGGCGTGGTCTCCGGGGCAGTGGTCACCGGCGGTTGGTCAAATGCTAGCGGTTCGTTGAGCAAGTCGAGCGCGGCATCATTATCCACCGGGGCGCTACTTGTGGGCACAGTGTCATCCGGTGCCGGGCGCGATGGCAAAAAGGATTCCATAAACGGTAACACGCTCATCACACGCGCTTGCTGGGCTGGTTCGAGCACATCACGAAAGACCACGACACTGGCTAAAGTGCCGATGATGCCTGCCATGAGGAGGAAAAGTAAGCCATAAAATAGAATCTTCGGCGGCGCTTGCAATCCGCCATCATCATAAGCAGAGGGACGGGTGTCATCTGTTGGATACTGGTTGTTCTGTTCCGTCATTACCACGTTTCTTTCTACTTCTAAGATAGCCACAAGTATAACCCAGGCTATCGCGTAGGTTTACAGTCAAATTGGGCAACTTTACCCCACGTTTACCCAACGCTCACACAAATGTATGCGGCTGTTGCGCCCAACCCTGTATGTCTCCAAATGACCATGCTAGAATCTGGCGGATTATGTGAAGGAAAATCACTATGCGCAAATACCGCAGACAGCTTATCACCGGGGCAGCTATTGTCCTGGCGATGTATATCATCATGTTGATTGTCTTCGACACCACCGGGCAGTTTCAAGACGGCGACGGCATGGTCGAAGCCTTGCGCACCTTCCCGCTATGGTTGGTGCCTATCCTGTGTTTGACGCAAATCAGCGCCGGATTCTTTCGCTTTTTGGAGTGGCATTATTATCTGGGCGTTATCGACGCACGCGATAAAATCAGCCTCAAGGATAGCGCCATTATCTTTGTCAGCGCCTTTACGATGGTCGTCAGCCCTGGCAAAGTGGCGGAAGTGCTCAAGTCCGTCTTCCTGAAGATGAAAACCGGCGTGACCATCGCCCGCAGTGCGCCTATCGTCGTCGCAGAGCGCGTGGTGGACGGATTAGCCGTCATCGTCACGCTGACGCTCACATTGCTCATCGCCGGGGACAACTTAGAATTAGGCGACTACCGCGACCTAAGCCGAGGAATCATCTTCACATCTGCCTTGCTATTAGGCGGCGGCTTGGTCGTCGTGCAGATCCAACCCCTCGCTTATTTTGTGCTAGATCGCATCATCGCCAACATTCCGTTGATTAATCGCCTGCACAACCCACTCACCGAGTTCTACGAGAGCAGCCGCGAGATCTTCTTGTTAAAGCACGTCATCCCGACAACGATCATGGGCATGGGCGTGTATATGTCCAGCACGGTCGGCTTTTTGTTGATTATGTTGGGTTTTGGGTTGCCGTTTAGCGTGGATTTGTTCATGCAAGTGGCGTTTATCGTCGGCGTGTCGTCAGCAGTGGGCGCGTTGAGCTTTGTGCCTAACGGCGCAGGTGTGACGGAAATCACCAACTTTGCCATGTTACAAGCGTTGGTCGGCGCATCCCACCCGGAGCTTACACCGGGCATCGCCGGGACCGCCGCTTTGATGCAGGGGTTCTTCCATAAGTGGTTCCGCGTGGTGGTCGGTATGGGGGTGGCGTTCGTCTACCGTAAACGCCTCTTTACCTCCGAGCTTGAGACCGAGATAGAAGCGATGGAAGCCGAAAAAGCCCCCCCACGCGAGGAAGTCGCTGCAAGTGCCTAAATCATTATTCGACTGTCAGCAGATAGTCACCACAGCCAAAGCCAAAGGCTTGCACCAGAATAAAGTAATCCCCCGCCTCCGGGAATGTCACCGGGAGGCGTTCGTCTTCCCCATTCCAGCCGCGATCTACAAAGACAAGCTGCTGTGCATCCGGCGTATAGACCGTAATCATCGGATCATAGTCGCTTGTTGTTGTAGAAAGTAAAATCGTCAAGACTTCGTTCGCCGTCGCCGTATAGACGTAGGCTTCATCATATAACTCGTAGCGATAACCGCCCACCGTATTCCCGCGTGTGATCGGTCCGCGAATAACGGCATCGTCAAAGTCGAGATCGTCACGGATCGTCAAGTTGGCGGTATCTAAATCTTGGCGGCAATCCGATGAAAAGCTATTGAAGCCTGTGTCAAATGTGACATCCCCCATGCCAAAATCACCGCCCATGCTCATACCGCCGGAGCCGTCGTCTTGCGCGGCGAATATGGTCTCTGGTGTGGTCAACATTTGAATGCCGAACGCACCGCCGACCCCTAGCCCAACCATCAATATAAAGCTGATGATGTTAAAGACGAGCATCCCGCCGCCGCCGGAAGACGCGACTGATTGCTCTTTTTCGTCTTCGAATTCTGCGAAAGGATCTTCAATTTCTTCATCAGCAATGCTATCCAAGAAGCTCATGCCTTCATCAGCATCGTCTTCATCGTCTAAATCCGCAAAGGAATCATCATTTTGGATTTCATCGAGCCAATCACGCGCCTCGTCGTGGTCGGGCTTCAGCGCGAGGACTTTCTCCAACGCTTTGACGCGCTTAGTCTCGTCGTCAATAGCGTTCGCCATGATCCACCAAGCCTCAACATTCTCGCGGTCTTCCCGGATGACCTCCCGCGCCAAAGCCTCCGCGCCACGATCATCCCCATCTCGGATTAACGCAACCGCTTCAATTAAACGCGGGTCAACGTCATCGAAGGCTTCTTCCGGCTCATCAAAATCATCGAAGGGATCGTCATCTGCATCGTATTCAGCAAAGGCCGCTTCAGGTTCTTCGTAATCATCTTCTTCAAAGTTTTCATCCACCACAAACGGCGCAGCGGAAACCGCCTGCTTTTGGGGTTCTGGCGGGCGCAGTTTATCGAGCATCGTCTGCGCACGGGTATAATTCGGGTCGATCTTGAGGGCATTCTCTAACGCTTTGATCTGCTTATCCCGGTCAGTCAGCGCATTTGCCAGCAAAAACCAAGCGTTAGTGTTGGTCTTATCCTGCTGAATCACACTGGTCAATAGCTGAACGGCTGTACCTTTTTCGCCCAATTTGATAAAGTTAATTGCCTGCTTGAGTTGCTCTTGGATGTCGGCCATTCATCAAAACCTCCTTGCTGGAAACCACCCGTCTTTAGCGGGTGGAGGAAAGCATGGTTGGCGCGTGTAGCTACCACCGTGCATCGGACAAAAGATCGTGCGCGGTGT
>DAOTTT010000296.1:0-26076 GCA_034437635.1 Anaerolineae bacterium
TGGTATGACGTCGCGACAGGGCGGTTTACGTCGCGGGATCCGTGGGAGGGAGATCGCCAACAGCCTCTCACGACGAACTCCTACCTGTATGCACTTGACACTCAAAAGCGCCGAGGACATCCCGGCGGCGCTGGATAAGCTGCAAGGGCGGGAATTGCTGGTTGAAGCGTGGGTGCCGTTCGTCAAAGAATTAGCGGTGATGGTGCTGCGTGGCCGTGACGGTGAGATCCTCACATACCCGGTTGTGGAAACAGTGCAGGAAAATCATATCTGCCGGATTGTGCGTGCGCCTGCGCCGTTGGATGCGGCAACAGCCGCTCAAGCTGAATCCGTCGCCCGTCAAGCGGTGACCGCTATTGATGGCGTTGGCGTTTTCGGCGTGGAGTTGTTTCTGCTGGAAGATGGCAGCGTAATCTACAATGAAATTGCCCCACGCCCTCACAACAGTGGTCATTACACCATTGAGGCCTGTGTGACCAGCCAATTTGAAAATCACATCCGGGTGGTGTTAGGCTGGCCGTTGGGTGATCCATCGTTGGTCAAGCCCGCTGCGGTGATGGTCAATGTCTTAGGGCGCTATCAAGGTGATGCACCGATTGATGCTGCGCAGCTTGCGTTACAAGTGCCGGGTGCGCATCTGCACATTTATAGTAAGCGGGCGGTGCGCGTTGGCCGTAAGATGGGGCATGTTACCGTTTTGGCGGATGACATCGCCACAGCAGAAGCCGCAGCGCAGCACGCCGCTGATTTAGTCAAGCTCTAGGAGGGCGATATGATCGGAATCATCATGGGGAGTGATAGCGACTTGCCGACGATGCAAGCCGCGATTGATATTTGCAAAGCATTTGACGTGTCGCACGAAGTCAAGGTCGTATCCGCGCACCGCACACCGGACGACATGGCAGACTATGGCCGCACGGCGCACACACGCGGCCTTAAGGTGATTATCGCCGGGGCGGGCGGTGCGGCACATCTGCCGGGGATGATGGCTGCTTATACGCCGCTGCCGGTGATTGGCGTGCCGGTGCAAAGCCGGGCATTGAGTGGCTTGGATTCGTTGCTGTCTATCGTGCAGATGCCGGGCGGTGTCCCGGTGGCGACGGTGGCAATCGGGCAGGCTAAAAATGCGGGATTGCTGGCTGTGCAAATCTTGGCGGTGTATGACGGGGCATTACAGCAAAAGATGATCGACTATAAAGCGACGATGGCGGACGCATCACGCGCAAAAAACGACAACTTGGGGGTTTCCTGATGATTAAATGGGGCGTATTGAGCACAGCAAACATTGGCCGTAAACGTGTTATTCCGGCCATACAAAAATTGCGTAATGGTGATGTGGTGGCGGTGGCGAGCCGCAGCATAGAGAGCGCCCAAGCCTTTGCTGATGAAAACGGCATCCCGCAGGCATACGGCAGTTATGAAGCCTTGTTTGATGCCGGTGTTGATGTGATCTACAACCCACTGCCGAACAGCTTGCACAAAGAATGGGCGTTGCGCTGTGCGGAAGCGGGCATTCCTATGTTGTGCGAGAAGCCACTTGCATTAGATGCCGATGAAGCGCAGACGATGGTTGATGCGTTTAAGGCGAAAAATGTCTTATTTGCGGAGGCATTTATGTATCGCTTCCATCCACAGATTGACCGCGTGCGTGATCTCATTCAGTCCGGCGCGATTGGTGATCTACATCTTATTGATGCGACGTTTACGTTTGCCCTGCGCACAGACGCTAACATCCGGCTTGATGCGGATTTAGGCGGTGGTTCATTGATGGATGTGGGCTGTTATTGCATCAATATCATGCGCCATTTGACGGGCGAAGAACCCGCCGACGTGCTAGGCGCGGCTTATCGTGGTGATGCGTCGGTTGATGTGAATTTTAGCGGCACATTACGCTTTCCATCGGGCGTGATGGGGCATTTTGCCAGCGGTTTACGGACGTTCCGCGAACATGCCGTGACCTTGCTAGGATCAACGGGCAAAATCACCTTGCCGCAAGCCTTTGTGCCGGAGCCAGGTACACCGACAGAAATCTATCTCTGGCAAGGCGATCAGCGCGAAGTCATCGCCATTGATGGCGCGGATAGCTATCAGTTGATGGTCGAAGATTTTGCCGATGCCTTAACGGATGATCGTCCGCCACGCTTTGACCCACAAGATGCGGTGAACAACATGCGCGTTATTGATCGTCTACTGAGGGCTTAAGCTGATTGACGCGCCGCAGATGGAAGGTGTCGAACAAGAGCAAAATAAAGCCTTGAAGGATAATGCCCCAGCCATTGCCGCGCATGTATAAATCCTCTGGCTTGCGCTTGGCGAGTAAGTAGCCGCTGAACATATAGACCAAGTTCAGCGGCGCATTGATCGCCAGGATACGCCGTAATTTGCGCGTTTCATCATGCTGGACTTCGGCATTATTCGGGTCTTCAAGCCGATCCAAACGGCGACGAGTACCCAGGCCGCCAAAGATGGCGATGCCGATATTAATCACGCTCCAACCGACAGCTTGTGTGCCCACACCCCGCCAAAACGCGCTTTTATGGCTGCTCAAACGGCGGCCAAGCGAAAAATTCGCCATGTTGATGCTAAACAGCCGTCCGGTCAATGTGCGTTGGAAATCCCAGATGTTATCGCTCATGATTGCTTCTCGATATATTGCGCTCTGAATCGTTCGTAAGCCGGGCGTAAAAACGCGGGTAAGCGATTTTCGCTCTCTTTGGCTTGTACCAATGTCACGCCGAAGGTCAACAGCACGTTTGTCAGGAAGAAAAACAACAACTCTTCAAACGGCAGATGCGGGATAAGCTCACGCTCAATGGTCTTCTTGGGGTTGATCGCCCAAGTGCCGGAACCAATCGCTAATGAGTCGATCACGCCCAGGTAAGCCGTTGAGCTTAAGATGCTGGTCGCAACGAGCTTGCGATGCCGCCATATAATATCCGCGCCGAAGCCCGTTTGGAGCATAATCGGCGGGAGTGCCCAAGAAACGATGAGATCGCGGTAGGTGTCGCTGGCTTTACCGCGTGCCATGCTGCGCACAGACCGCCACCAGATCGCGCCTAGTATGGCGGTGGCCGCTGCCCTTGCGATGGGGTAGCGGTTGATATATGGCGACTCATCCAGCGGCATATGCCGCATGAGCCATTGTAACCATGACCCGGTGAGCATCGTTTGTAGGACAAAGAAGGTATATTCTTCGATAGGCACCCAGCCAATCGCTGCACCAGTGACCAGTTCGCGGTCATATGACCAGACATCAGAGGCGACCAGGTAATTATCCCAGGGGGTTGTGTAACTCACGGCGACGGCGACATGTGCCAACAGGGTTTTATCTTCCGGCCAGTTTTGCATAGACCCCGGCGGGTTTTTACCACGCTGACGATCCCACCATAATAATAGACGAATTATCAGCAGTGGCACGACGACAAAGCGTGCAAGAACGCCGAAATATTTCATTGCCCCTCGATTTCTTTTTCTAAGTCAGTAATCAAGCTGCGAATGAGGGACGCGCTTTGATAAAGCTTTTCTTGCTCGTCATAGCTCAATGTGAGCGGGAATTTTTCGATGATGCCTTGGCCGCCGATGAGGTGTGGCATGGCGACGGTGACATCTTTCACCCCGACGATTTCCGGCTGTGGTGAACACACCGTCATAATTGCCAGTTGATCTTGTAAAATCACCTGTACGATCCGTGCGAGGGCGCTCCCGATGCCGTAATAAGTCGCGCCTTTGCCCTGGATGATGTTATAGGCGGCTTGGCGTACTTGGGTGTCAATGTGAGAGCGCGTCTCAAAATCCATTTTGATACCCCGATGACGGCAGAAATCATCCAAGCTCATCCCGGCAATGTCAACCGATGACCAGGTTAACACTTCAGAGTCGCCATGTTCACCGATGACATACCCGTGAACGTGATGCGAATCCACCCCGACATGCCGCCCGACCAGTGTGCGGAAGCGTGCTGTATCTAATGTGGTGCCACTACCCATTACACGTTCTGATGGCACACTATGATCTGCTGCGAAGCGTGCCGTGATTTGTGTCATAATATCTACTGGGTTGGTTGCTACGATGAGAATGGCATCTGGTGCATATTTGAGCACCTCCGGCACGATCTGCCCGAAGATGGCGGCGTTACGTCCGAGCAGTTGCAGGCGTGTCTCTTCTTCTGACTTTTGGTTTACGCCTGCGGCTAGGATGACGACGCGACAATTTTTAAGGTCGCTATACTCCCCGTGCTTGATTTCCAGAGCATGGGCAAAAGGCACAGCATGGTAAATGTCGTTGGATTCGGCTTCTGCACGGGCCATGTTTTTGTCTACCAAAATAATTTCGCGGCCAACGCCACGCATCACCATCGCATACGCGGCAGTCGCGCCGACCATTCCGCTACCGACAATTCCGATTTTCAATTTAAACCCCCTTACCGAGTTGATTACGCCGTGTATGCCACCAGATGCGCGGCATACGCTTGAGTTTATTCCACGTTGTCAGGTGAGAACGACGGCTAAATACATCATAATCATGATTTTCTACATCTTGCAGGATGTCGCAGTACAGAATGGCGGCTGCTGCGATGGCAAGCCGCCCGTTACGGTCTAACATCGCAATACCTTCGAGCGACTCGGCGTAGAGTTGGCGATTACGTGCGATCTGAAAGCGCATGAAATTTTGCCAACGCTCATCTATAAGACCTTCGGCAATACACGCCTCGCTCAAACCAAAAGCGGCGAGTTCATCCTGCGGCAAGTAGACGCGCCCGGCACGCCAATCTTCCGCAACGTCGCGCAGAATATTCGTGATTTGTAGCGCAACACCGAGCTTTACGGCGTAGGGCAGGGCTTCTTCGCTGCTAAAGCCGATGATGTGCATCGCCATCAGACCGACTGTAGAAGCGACCCCATAGCTATATTCGGCCAGCTCGCTAAATGTCTCGTAGCGCGTTTTGTTGATGTCGCTGCCGACACCTTTGATGAGTTGTTCCCCATAACCACGCGGGATTTTAAAGGTTGCGCGGGCATCTGCCCAGGCCAAAGCCACAAGATCATCTTCGGGTGGTACGGGCATGGATACGCGCTCGCGCCAATCGGCCAAGGCTGCGGCGCGGTCTGTCTGCGGGTCTGCACAATCAACGATGTCATCTGTAACGCGACAGAACGCATAGAGCGCCCGCGCTGCTCGGCGTTTTGGCTCTGGCAATAACCCGGATGCTAAATGAAATGTGCGACTATGTTCTCTGGTAACCTGTTCGCAATGTGCATATGCCATCTGGAGTGCATCGCGACTGGTTTCTATAGCCGGTGAAGGCAGATGATTGTTTAACGCTTCTTCGGCCCAGGATAGTAAACGGTACTCCCAGGACTGCTGAACTTGCAAACCCATGCATTCTCACCTTGCTGTGCGGAGGACAAACAGAACTATGATACAGTAAATTTACCGATCAATGTTGAGATTATTTCCAGTATGGGAATAGAACTCAATGAAGCCATAATGAGAATGCCGTTAAAACATGAGGGCTGGATAAGTAAATAAGCCCTTATCCAGCCTTTTTTACGATTTATAAGTCGAGTTCACCGCCTTTGTCACCTTGGCAATGTGTCAAGATGGCATCAGCGACTTGGGCGGGTTGGAGTGCGCCATCGGGTAGATTAAACGGTACATTCTCCCAGAATGGGGTATCAACTGCGGGCGGGCGGACTAGGGTAATGTTCAGCTTGCGGTTTTCTTTCTGCAAGATGGTCACCATGCTTTCCAGTCCAGCTTTAGCAGTTGTGTATGCGCCAAAGCGCGGTAAGGTGATCTTGTGTACATATGCGCCGATGAATACCATGTGCCCGCTTTTGTTCAGCAAATTTAAGCTGGAACGTGCCGCGAGATACGCGCCGTTGAGGTTGGCATCCATAACGGCGTGCCAATGATCGCGGTCGAGCTTATCCAGTGGATTGGCGATGATGCCACCAGCCGCATAGATAACCGCGTCCATGCCGTCGGTTTGGTGGGCGCAGAGCGTCACGACACCGGCGATGCTGTCTTCATCGCTGGCATCAAAGGGATATGTGAATTCGGCTTCGTCAGGAATAGCGAGTTCATCGCGTGCGGCGGCGAACACGCGCCAGCCTGCTTGATGAAATGCGTTAACTAGGGCTTGTCCGATACCGCCGGACGCGCCCCAAATGAGTACATCAGCCATAAAAACCTCTAACTTTCGTAAACTGTCGTCAAAAATGCCAGTAAATCCGCGTTGAACTGGGTGCTGTCCTCTTCCATCGGCAAGTGACCGACTGCTGGATAGGTAATCAGTTCGGCATCGGGTAAGCCTTGGGCCAGTTGCTCCCCGCGTGTGAGTGGTACCCAAGTGTCTTCTTCGCCCCAGATGATAGCGACGAGGACGGCTTGGGCATTGGTGATGAATGTCTCTACGTCGAAGGGATCGCTTGCGCGGTCAGCGGTGAGCAGCGTCAACAAGCCAAGCTCCCAATCCTCCGCGAGCAGCACGCGGCTATACCCGGCGCGGATGTCGTCCGTTACTTCAAACGATGGGTGATAAGCACTAACGAGAATATCAGCGAAGCGGTCACGGGTGAGAAACTGCCGTACAATCTGACGGGCGATAGGGTTTGCCGGGTCGAGATTAGCGGCGAGTTCGCCCAAGCCACCAAGCGGACTATCGTTATTGTCCTGTGCTTGATCTTCATTCTCGACTGGCAGCGGTACGGCACCCGCCACAAAAACCAGCGCGTCGATGCGCTCAGGGTAATTGACCGTCAATGCGCTGATGACACCGCCCCCGGCACTATGCCCGACGAGTGTCGCTTGTTCGATGTCGAGTGCATCCATGAGGGCGACGGCTTGATCCGCTTGTGCGTCTAATGTTAACGGGATGTTCGCGGATTTTTCCGATAAACCAAAGGGCGGGCGATCATAGGCGACGACGCGATACCCGGCATCAACAAGCGGTTGTATGGTGTCGCGCCATGTGAAGGTCGAGCCACCGAAGCCGTGTAATAACATGACGACCGGGGCATCATCTGCGCCGAGATCAATATAATATAGTTGATTGTCGTCAATCGTGATAAAGGTGCCATCAGGATCAGCGAGGTCTTCCACCGGTTGCTGATCGTCTTCTTGCGCGGTGAGCGGTGTAGCCAACAGTAAAATCAACAGAAATAATAAGCGTTTCATTTTTTCATCTCCCTTGCGGTTTTATATGCAGCGAGCGTTTGCTCGCGGGCTTGCTTATGATCCACAATGGGCGCGGGGTAATCCGCTGGTGGGGGTGTCATTTTCCAGGGTTCGTGGATGTACTTATCCGGCACATCACGCAGTTCTGGCACCCAATAGCGGATGAATGCGCCGTCCGGGTCAAACTTTTTGGATTGCGATACCGGATTAAAAATGCGGAAGTAAGGCTGTGCGTCGGTGCCAGTGCCTGCCGCCCACTGCCATCCCCCATTATTAGCGGCCAGATCACCATCGAGTAACCATTGCATAAAGTGCTTTTCGCCCTCGCGCCAATCAATGAGCAGGTCTTTGGTTAAAAAGCTGGCGACGATCATACGGGCGCGGTTGTGCATCCACCCGGTGCCTTTGAGTTGGCGCATAGCCGCATCCACCACCGGATACCCGGTTTGGCCGTCCTTCCACGCTTGGAGCAACTTGTCGTCAACGTTCCACTCTAGCGCGTCGTATGTGTCGTTGAAGTTGCGCGTCTTCACCTTGGGGAAGTGCCAGAGGATGTGGGTGTAAAACTCATGCCATATGATTTCATCTACGAATGCGTTGATGGACTCTTTACGCGCATCGGAATTCGTCTTGCTGTACGCTTCTCGGCACGTCCAATAGATTGTCCGGGTGGCGATGATGCCAAAGCGGATATAAGGCGATAAGAACGATGTGCCAGTGCGTGGGGCATCGTGCGGATTGCCCAAGCTATTTCGATTGTCATCGTAGTTTTTTAAGCCGCCGTTCACCCATTCATCAAGTAGACTGTGAGCTTCTTTTTCGCTGGCTTCCGGTATAGCGATAGCTGACTCATAACCGAGATCATCCAGCGTGGGGATGCCATCGTTAGCGATGCCGTCTAAATCATGGAGTGTGGCGGCTGTCGTCTCATAGTCTATGGCTATGGCTGGCTTTTGTGGGATTTTACGCCACTTTTTTTTAAACGGCGTGTAGACGACATAAGGATCACCATCATCCTTTAGTAATTCGCCCGGCGGGATGAGCAGGCGATCATGATAGGCATGGGTAGGAATATCCAGACTATCACTTATCTGCTTATCGCGTTGGACGGCGTAGGGCGTATAATCGTGATTAAAATAGAGGGCGATTGCGCCTGTCTGTACGATGAGATCGTGCAAGACCGTCAGCGGGTCGCCATGCTGCACTAAAAGCTCGCGCTGATGCTTATGTAACTCTGTGCTGAGTGCGTCGAGTGCGGCCAGCATAAACGCCAAGCGCGGCGGGCTAATGCGCTCGCTTTGCAAGATGGCAGGGTCGAAGACAAATAGCGGGATCACGTTTTCCCCGCTGTTGACGGCGGCTTCTAAACCTTTGTTATCTTGCAGGCGTAAGTCACGCCGAAACCAGAAGATAACGCTCATCGTACAGCCTCACGTTGCGGTGATGGTGTGATGCGATGACTAGCGATAGGCAGATTACGCTTAACATCATCCGCCACACGGATGGCACCAAGCGAAACCCCGGCAGTGGATTGTCCAGGGAAGATTGAATCACCGACGATGCGCAGATTGGCGATGCCTGTACGCGGACTCCGTGCTTTGAATAACGATGTTTGGGGGAAGCCGCCGACTTGCCCCAGGTGGCGATCCGTATAGAAATTATAAGTGACTGGTGTCCCCGGTAAAACGAGCGTTAAATGCTCTTTGAAGCCCGGAATAAGCGTGTCAATGTAATCGGTGATGATCGCTGTATACTCTTCTTTGCGCTTGTAGTAAGTGTCTTCATCGCGCTCCAGTAAAGCCCACCACTGCTGGACGTTGGTGTGCGTGGTGACGGTCAAAGCGCGTTGGCCTTCTGGTGCGCGGGAGGTATCCCAGCGGGGTGAGAACGACAGAAATAAGCTTTGGGTCTCGCCCAGCGGTGCGTCAAAGCTCTGAATAATCTGGTGATGATCTGGGAAGTCATCAGGGATGATTTTGTCTTCCACACCGAGATGCAGCACAAACGCGCCCCATCCTATTTGACGGCGTTGGGTTTCGCCGCGCAGTCGTGCGGTGCTGTCTTCACCAAGTAACCCGTCTAAATCCCAGGGTGTGACGTTAGCGACGACAAAATCAGCGGGGTAATACTCCTCAGCCGGGTTGCGGCGGCCTTTGCGGGCAGCCACGCCGACGACGCGGCCATCTTCCACACGGACTTTGTGCGCCCGTCGCCTGTAGATGACATCGCCCCCCAACGCTTTGATCTTATCGACTAAGGCTTCCGCTACGCCGCCGATGCCTGTTTCGATGTGATAGACACCCTGCCGCGCCAAGTCGAGCGCGGTTGCGCCGTATAAAGCGTTAACGTGGCGGGTGGTGGTCTGTGCGGCGATGAGCAGTTGTGCATCCAGAAAGCGCACAAATTCGGTGTTTTTATGCAAGCCGTGCCAGCGTAGCCAATCGTACACAGTGCTGAAGGCAAACGGGATCACTTGTAAGTCACGCGGGAAGTTGAGCAAGCCCACCTTAACCAACTGTGTCAATTCTGCGGCGCTGCGGGGCGGCCAGGGTAATCCCTGTGCGGATAGCTTCCACGCAATATCAGCGATGCGGCTTTGTTGCTCCCAGAATTTTTCTGTCTCCGGGAATTTTCCCAGCACGTCGGTGTTATCTGCCGTGAGCGCAATCGAGCGATCCGGCAGATGAGTCACCCAGGCGGGATCATGGGTACGAACCGGCCAGTCGATATTGAGCATATCACCGACAAGCGCATGGGGGCCGTTCGGCTGGAAGCCGCCAACAACCGTCGCGCCAGATTCAAAGCGAAAACCTTTATGATAATAGGTGCTGGCACAACCGCCGGGGTAAGTCTGTGATTCTAAAACGGTGACAGCGTAACCTTCTTGCTGGAGTAAGGCAGCGGTGGTTAAGCCACCGATACCGGCACCGATAACGACAACTTGGGATGCTTGTATTTGGGTCATGTTGTGTTTAGTAAATATTGAACGATCTGAACAACGTCAGTCTAGCAAGATTTAATGAGGCACATATGAGATCGACTGAAACAAAGCATGTGCTTGCACATTTTGTGTGCTGATGGCAGAATACTCGCGCATTGATTGCGAAAACTAAAGGTTATTATGATGACTTATACACAGTCGGTTGCAGCATTATTAGAGCTTGGTGCAGTGGACGAACCGCCAACTTATGCGGTGACAGCGGACGATATACCGAGCTTGCAAACGCTGCTTTGCGATGAATCGCTTTATGGACATGACGATAACGATGCGCGTTCTTGGGTGATGACCCATGCTGTATGGGCGCTTATCCAATTAGATTCGGCTGCGGCTTCTCAGGATGCGTTTTTGCAAGTGGTCGGGCGGGCGCTCAACCCGGCGCATCTGTGGCAGGCGTTGGCGGTTGGCTTCTCTAAAATCGGCCAAGGTACCGTCCCGGCGTTAACGGACGTGCTGCGTGAGCGTGCGGATAACATTTATGTGGGTGGGGGTGTGTTGGATGCTTTGTTCGCCATTGCTGTGGCTGATGAGAACGCTTATCCTGATGTGGCGTCAGCGATTATAGATCAATTACAATATGCAGCGGATAACGACCCCACCGTAAACGGAACGATCATCAAATGGTTGACTTTTGAGCATATCGAATCTGCGCTGCCGCTCATTGAAGATGCTTACAAAACGGATAACGTTGATAAATTCTTGGCGGGCGATTGGGCATCCGTACAGGTTGACTTTGGCCTTAAAGAGGAAGACCTGGATCTCGGCAAAAACTCAATGCAACTCTACCGGGAATTGGGCGACGACTGGAAGGATGTCGGCAGTAAGACGGACTCCAAAGCCGCCGCCCGCAAGAAAAAGAAGCGCAAACAAGCGAAAGCCTCGCGCAAGAAGAACCGCAAGCGTTAATCGCTTACGGCCATGCGTGTACGCATATGCCGGTAAAAGAACAAAAAGCGAAGCGGGATGCCGTCGAACATCAACCGTGTGATGAGGCCGGGGATACCGGGTTTATGGGCAATATTCACACGGTCAATGAGGGCTACGCCTTCTTCTGCTTCCTCGAAGATGTGTTCGTGTCGCCAGTAAGCCATCGGCCCTTTAACCATGAGATCCGCAAATGATGTCTCGGTGCGACCTGGCTCGTGGCGTGCGATCCAGCGGATAGGGATGATGCCAAACCACAGCGTAAACTCGATTTCGCCCTCGGTCATGGATGTGCGCTCGTCCCGGTGTAGTTGCATGAATATGGGCGGCGGCGAGAGTTTGCCCAGGGCTTTGGGGTCTTGGTGGAAGGCGATCATCTTGTCCATAGTCGTCTTCATCACGGTGCGTTTTTCGTAAACGTGGGTTTTTGCCGTCATGGAAAATCCTTATATATGCGTAATTACTCAAATTATGCGAATATAGTTAGAGTGGCCTATGAGTGCTGCATAAAACGCATGTGACGATTCGGATAGATGGGAGCAAAGCTGAGATGGCAGATAAACCGGTTTGTGTTGTAGTAGGGGTCGGGCCAGGGATTGGCTTGGCGGTCGCTAAAAAGTTTGCTAAAGAAAAATATACGGTGGTCATGTTGGCGCGGCGACAATCCGCGTTAAGTAAATACATTCAAACGCTCAACGAAATGGGCGCGGATGGTTATGCCTACCCCGCAGATGCCAGCGACGAAAATAATCTATCAGGCGTATTTGCACAGGTGCAGAACGAAATCGGTACGGTGAATGTGTTGGTCTATAATGTCGCTGCCATCAAACAAGGGGCACCAACGCAGTTAAGCTCACAGGATTTGCAAGAGGATTTTAAGGTCAACGTAAACGGTGCGTTGGTCAGTGCCCAGCAGGTGATCCCGAAGATGAAAGAACGAAAATCAGGCACAATACTACTGACAGGGGGGGGCTTGAGCACGAACCCCATGCCACAATATGCGTCTTTAGCGGCGGGTAAGGCGGCGTTGCGTAGTTTAGCGTATAGTATGCACCAAGAACTCAAACCGCAAGGCATCCATGTGACAACGGTGACAATCTCCGGTTTTGTACAACCCGGCACACGCTTTGACCCGGAACAGATCGCGCTAAAGTATTGGGAGTTGCACGGTCGCCAGCAGGAACAATGGGAACCGGAAGTCGTCTACGAATAGGGCAAACTGCATATTGCACCAACCGCCTGACCATACTACTATTGTGCTTATATTCTTAAACTACCCTTAAATCTACGAGCGAAAAATGACGTGGTTGTGGTTTTACAATCGCATACAGAATCGCTTTGTTGCTATTGTGCGCAACAGGGTATATATCGCAAACGCTTAAACGGCCTAATCTCAACATCGGGAATAGGCCGTCATCATTTTAAGGTGGGGGCTGTGATAAAAACCTATCGGATTGAAGTTTGGCCTAAGACGTTTTCTGTACGGATCATAGACGGGTTGCCTGTGGTAGCGGGTAAGCTCTATTTTGTGCAAGGCGTGCTTGATGAGGCGCAATTGCGGCGGCTGTGTGAGGCAGTGCTTGCTGACCCGGTTGCGGAAGATTATCTCGTTGATGATTTATTTAAGACGAACGACACACGCCATACCGTCGATGTGACGCTCAAGCCGGGGGTGACTGACCCCGCAGCGGAGAGCTTGCACCATGCGGCGCAGGTCATGCGGTTAGAGGGCGTGCAACGCACAGCAACCGGGGCGCGGTATTTGATCCTACAAGATGCGGATACGCTGCACGCCTTAGCGACTAAAACGCTGTCTAATCCGATCATCCAGCAAGTAGGGATTGATGCGCCGTTGGATGCGCCGTTTGTCGATGTGCAGGCCAGCGATGGCTATGTGGAGACTATCGCGCTCAAGGATGCTACCGACGATGTACTGATGCAGATCAGCCAAGAGCGCCGTTTGTCGCTTGATCTCAATGAGATGCGGGCCATCCGCGATTATTACCAAGAGATCGAGCGTGAGCCGACCGATGCCGAACTCGAAATGTTGGCGCAAACCTGGAGCGAGCATTGCGTCCATAAGACATTTAAGGCCAAGATTACCTACACCGGGCCATCTACCGCTGACCCTGAAAGCGCAGTTAAGGCGCAATCCGTTGACGGCATCCTGAATACCTACATTCGTGCGGCAACCGAGGCGATCAACAAAGATTGGGTGTATTCCGCCTTTGTGGATAACGCCGGGATCGTGCGCTTTAATGATGCGTGGGATTTGGCCTTTAAGGTCGAGACGCACAACCGCCCCTCAGCATTGGAGCCGTTCGGCGGGGCGAATACGGGTGCGGGTGGCGTGATCCGCGATGTTTTGGGCGTGAGTGCCAAGCCCATCGCCAACACGGACATTTTGTTCTTCGGTACGCCGGACTTAGCCCCGGATGCGCTGCCGGAAGGTGTCCTGCATCCGCGCCGGGTGGCGGTGGGGGTGGTCGCCGGGATTGAAGATTACGGCAATAAGATGGGCATTCCCACCGTGAACGGGGCAATTGTCTATGATGATCGCTACACGGCGAACCCGTTAGTTTTTTGTGGGTGCTTGGGCATTCTGCCGCATGGCTCACACCGAGCGACTGCTGAACCAAATGATTTGATCGTCGTCATCGGCGGGCGAACCGGGCGCGATGGTCTGCGCGGGGCGACCTTTAGCAGTATGGAGATGGACACGAGGACCAGCACGCTATCCGGCGGGGCGGTGCAAATTGGGCATCCCATCCACGAGAAGCAGGTGCAAGAGGTTGTGCTCCGGGCACGCGATGAGGGCTTATACACTGCAATAACGGATTGCGGCGCGGGCGGTTTATCGTCTGCTGTTGGGGAGATGGGCGAGAAGGTCGGCGCGACGGTGTACTTGGAGCGCGTCCCGCTGAAGTACCCCGGCTTGCGCCCCTGGGAAATTTGGCTGAGTGAAGCGCAGGAACGCATGGTGTTAGCTGTGCCGTCACAACACTGGGAACGCCTGCAAGCGATCTGTGCCGGGCAGGATGTAGAAGCCGTCGCCATCGGCACATACGAGCCGACCGGACGCTTGACGCTCTACTATGAAGGCCAGCAGGTGGGCGATGTGTCTATGCATTTCTTGCATGATGGCATCCCGCAGCGCAACATGGAGGCGATATGGTCGCCGCGTGTGGCATTGCCGGGGTTGACCGTTGACCCGTCAGCGGTGGCGGATGATTTACTGCGTTTATTAGCAATGCCGAGTATCCGCAGTAAAGAAGATGTTGTGCGCCGCTATGACCACGAGGTGAAAGGCGGAACCGCCGTCAAGCCGTTGGTGGGGGTGCATAACGCCGGGCCGAGCGATGCAACAGTGCTTGTGCCTGTAGATGCTATGCCCAATGATACCCGCGATGCACCGCAAGGGGTCGCGCTGTCGGTTGGGCTTGCGCCACAATACACCGCTTATGATCCTTACGCGATGGCGTGGGCGGCAACGGATGAAGCCATGCGCAATCTCGTTGCTGTCGGCGCAGACCCGGCGCAAGTTTCCATTTTGGATAACTTCAGTTGGGGCAATACCAACTTGCCGGATCGTTTGGGCGAGTTAGTGCGTGCTAGCCAAGGCTGCTATGATGCCGCTATGGCCTACCAAACGCCATTTATCAGCGGTAAGGATAGCCTCAATAACGAATATTTGGGCGAAGACGGCAAGCGTCACGCGATCCCTGGCACGCTGGTTATTTCCGCGATGGGCATCGTGCCGGATGTGACGCGCACGGTGACGATGGACTTCAAAGCGGTGGGTAACGCGGTGTATCTGCTCGGTGATACACCGGATGAGATGGGCGGCAGCCATTATCATCTGCTGCACGGCCATGACGGGGGACGGGTGCCGCAACCTGATGCAGAAGCCCCCGCACGCTATCGCGCTCTGTATGCAGCGATTACCGCTGGTTTAGTGCGTGCTTGCCATGACCTGAGCGAAGGTGGGTTAGCCGTTGCCATCGCGGAGATGTGCATCGCTAGCAATCTCGGCGCGACCATCGACTTTGACCCGGCGCTGATCTTCAGCGAGAGCTTAGGCCGTCTGTTGGTGGAAGTCGCGCCGGAGGATGAAGCGGCCTTGCGCGAGCGCTTGACGGATGCGCAACGTATCGGCACGGTGGAAGAAACGCCCACTTTGACTATTCGCCATGCGGATACTGCCGTTGCTAGCCTATCCGTGACCGATTTAGAATCGGCGTGGCGTGGTAATTTAGCAGCACGGCCAAGCCCATCACCACAAGCGCCGAAAGCGCCACAATTGCCAGCCGCTTTTACGTGGCAGTCGCGCACGGATACGCCCAAAGTGCTGATTTTGCACGCGAACGGCACCAACCGCGATCATGATGCTTATCTCGCTTGTGAGTTAGCCGGGGGAACGCCGGAAATCGTCCATGTGAATCAGATTTTGCAAGGTGAACGGCAATTGCTGGATTATCACATGCTGGTTGTGCCGGGCGGCTTCTCTTATGGTGATGACTTAGGCGCGGGGATGCTGTGGGCGCTGGATCTGCGCGAACGCTTTGGCGATGACTTGGCACAATTTATCGCGGATGGTCGCCCGGTGTTGGGCATTTGTAACGGCTTTCAGGCCTTGGTCAAGGCGGGGGTTTTGCCCGGTGCGAAGCGTGCCGTAACATTGACCTATAATGCCCACGATCAATTTGAATGTCGTTGGGTTTACCTGGAACCGAACCCGACGTGCCCGTCTTTGTTTATCCATGATCTCGACGCGCCGTTATATGTGCCGATTGCGCATGGTGAAGGGCGCGTATTAGCGCAGGATGACGTAACCGCCCAACAACTATGGGATGAGGGGTTAATCGGGCTGCGTTATGTGGACGCTAACAGCCAACCCGCCGGGTATCCGGTCAACCCGAACGGCTCAACCCTGGACATTGCCGGGTTGAGTAACTCTGCCGGTAACGTCTTCGGCTTGATGCCGCATCCAGAAAATCACGTTTTCGCTTGGCAGCATCCTCGCGCTCACCGGGGCGAACGCGGTTTAGACGGTCTGCGTCTGTTCCAGAACGGTATACGCTACGCATAGGAGCCTGAAACAGTGACACAAACTTTCGATCATGAGACATATTTAAGCCCGTTTACGTGGCGTTATGGCAGTGATGCCATGCGTGAGGTGTGGTCTGTGGCGCATAAGCGGCGCTTGTGGCGGTGCATCTGGGTTGCTCTGGCGGATGCACAAAGCCAAGTTGGGCTAGTTACGCCGCAGCAAGTCGCGGAGTTGCGGTCACAACAAGATAACCTTGACCTTGAACGCGCCCACGCTATCGAAGCTGAAATTCACCACGACTTGATGGCGGAAGTCCGCACTTTTGCCGAGCAATGCCCCAATGCTGGCGGGATCATCCACTTGGGCGCGACCAGCATGGACGTTGAAGATAACGCCGATGCGTTGCGTCTGCGGGATGCACTGAAACTGACCTTGGATAAGCTGCGCGATGTGCTGGCACGGATTACGGCATTAATCGACGCGGAAGCCGATCATGTCTGCATGGCATTTACACACCTACAACCCGCAGAACCCACCACTGTTGGCTATCGGCTGGCGAACTACGCGCAAGATTTAATTAACGACTTCACCGCTTTAGAGCGCGTTTACACCAACATTCGCGGCAAGGGGCTTAAAGGCGCTGTGGGCACCCGTGCTTCTTATGCGGAATTGCTGCATGATAAAGACATGACACCTGCACAGATGGAAGCCCATGTGATGGCATCGCTTGATTTAGAAGCGTACCCAATCGCACATCAGACATACCCGCGCCGCCAAGATTGGGAGATTGTCACGGCGTTGGCAGGGTTGGCGATGACGCTCTATCGCTTCGCCTTCGACTTGCGTCTATTGCAATCACCGCCTTTGGGCGAATGGGCGGAGCCGTTCGGTAAATCACAGGTGGGGTCATCAGCGATGCCGTTTAAACGCAATCCCATCAACGCGGAGAATATGAACAGCTTGGCGCGGTATGTCGGCTCATTGCCACAGGTGCTATGGGATAATGCCGCGCACAGTCTCTTGGAGCGCACGCTAGATGATAGCGGTAATCGGCGGATGGTGCTGCCGGAGGCGTTCTTGGCGACGGACGAACTGCTCAAGCGGATGCTGCGGTTGCTCAATGGGATGCGCATTGATGAGGCGGGTATCCAGCGGAATTTAGACATTTACGGGGTGTTCGCTGCGACTGAACGCTTGTTAATGGAAGCTGTGCGGCGCGGCGGAGATCGCCAGGGCTTGCACGAGATCATCCGCGAGAACAGCTTGCAAGCGTGGGAAGCCTTGCGTCATGGTGGGGCAAACCCCTTGGCTGATCTGCTGGCCGCTGATGAACGCATCTTGCAGTTTGTCACGGCGGATGAAGCCCGCGACTTGCTCAAAGCGGAAGGCCATGTAGGGGATGCGCCGGAACGAGCGCGTCAACTGGCCGCGATGATCCGTGAGACGGTGTTGGAGGTGGCCGGATGATAAGCCTTGACGATTTGCTGGCGGCAGTGCCGCAGTCATTGCAATCCGTCGATGTGCCGGGGCTAGGCGAAAAAATACAGGGTAAGGTGCGTGATATTTACGCGCAGGGCGATCAACGGGTTTTGATTACGACGGATCGTGTCTCCGCGTTTGACCGCATCTTGGGGTATATTCCTTACAAAGGGCAGGTCTTGAATCAACTGAGTTTATGGTGGTTTGACCAACTGCGTGATATTGTACCCAACCATGTGCTGCAATCACCAGACCCTAATGTGGTCCTGGTAGAAGAGGCGCAAACTATCCCGGTGGAGGTGGTCGTGCGTGGGTATATTACAGGCATAACGAGTACGTCCATGTGGACGCTTTATGCCAATGGCGACCGCGCCCCGTATGGTATTCCGCTGCCGGATGGCTTACAAAAGAATGACCCATTGCCGCAAGCGGTCATCACACCGACGACTAAGGCGACGGACGGCGGCCACGACGAACGCTTGACCCGCGTCGAATTGCTCGAACGGGGCTTAGTCGCGCCGTCCTTGTGGGAGCAGATCGAAGCGGCGGCCTTGGCGATCTTTGCGCGTGGTCAACAAGTGGCGGCGGATGCCGGGTTGGTCTTGGTGGATACCAAATACGAGTTTGGGCTTGTGGATGGTGTGCTGACGCTCATTGACGAAGTTCACACGCCGGATTCCAGCCGATATTGGATACAAGAGAGCTTCGAACACTTCGACAAGGAATTCTTAAGGTTGTGGTTCGTCAAAAACGGCTATCGTGGAGAAGGAATACCCCCAACGATGCCAGCGGAATTTGTTGCACAAGTTGCCGGGCGCTATATCAGCGCATACGAACGCCTGACAGGGCAAACCTTCAAGCCGGGGGCGCTGCCTGCCGCTGAGCGCATTATCGACGCATTGCGCCAAGATCATCGTCCAAACAGTAAATGAGGACATAGAATACATGGAATTTTCAACGCCGTTAGATTTAGATAAACCAAAAGAAGAATGTGGCGTGCTTGGCGTGTTTGCGCCGGGGCGGGATGTCGCTCGTCTGACGTTCTTCGGGCTGTATGCTTTACAGCATCGTGGGCAAGAGGGCGCAGGGATTGTCACCTGCGATGGTGAGTACGCCTGGGTGCATAAAGACATGGGCTTAGTCTCGCAGGTGTTCAACGAAGATAACTTAAAACCGCTGCACGGTCACATTGCCATCGGCCATAATCGTTATTCTACGATGGGTGGCTCCCATTACCGCAACACATCGCCCTATTTGATCGAAAGCATCGACGGGCCGTTGGGGGTATCGCACAATGGCAACTTGACCAACACGCAGCAATTGCGTCGAATGCTGCTTAAGCGTGGAGTGGGTCTATCATCCACAACGGATAGCGAAGTCATCACGCAGATGCTTGCTGCACCGCCGGCAACGTGGCTTGATGGCGATATGCTGGATGTCGAAGGCGATAACCTCGACTTATGGCAGCATCGCATCAAAGCGTTGATGCAGGTGGCAGAAGGTGCTTATGCGCTGACGCTGTTAACCCGTAACGGCCTGTATGGTGTGCGTGACCCGCTTGGGATGCGCCCGCTATGCTTAGGACGGTTGGAAGATGGCGGTTATGTGCTTGCGTCGGAGTCGTGCGCATTGAGTACCATCGGCGCGACCTACGAACGCGATATTGAACCCGGCGAGATCGTCAAGATTGATGAAACAGGTGTCCATAGCATCATCGGCAAAAAGTCGCAGCGCAAAGCCTTATGCATCTTTGAATACGTCTACTTTGCCCGCCCGGATACCCACTTAGAAGGGCAATATGTGCATACGGTGCGCCAACGTTTAGGCCGTCAGTTGGCGCGTGAATCGCATGTTGAGGCTGACATCGTTATCGGTGTGCCGGACAGCGCGACCCCGGCGGCTATCGGCTATGCACAAGAGAGCGGCTTGCCTTACACGGAAGGGTTGACCAAAAATCGCTACATTGGCCGCACATTCATCCAGCCGGATGACCAACTGCGTAAAGATAGCGTCCATCTTAAGTACAATCCGCTCTCGGAAAATTTGAAGGGCAAGCGTGTGATTGTGGTCGATGACTCGATTGTGCGTGGCAATACATCCGGGCCGTTGGTGGCCTTACTCCGTGAAGGCGGCGCGACAGAGGTACATATGCGAATCTCATCACCGCCCATTCGACATCCTTGTTTTATGGGCATTGATATGGCAACTTACAAGCAATTGATCGCCCATAATATGGATATTCCCGATATTCAAAAGCGCATCGGCGCGGATAGCCTGCATTATTTGACTTTGCCGGGTATGGTTGAGGCCATCCAAGAGGGGATTGCTGATGAAACTGCCGGGCATTGTACGGCGTGCTTCTCCGGTAATTATCCGGTGGCGATCCCGCATGATATGTTTGAAGAAAACAGCATTAAAGAAGTCCAAGGCGCATGGGGGAAGTAAATGGCTGTTGATGTCCTTGTGGTTGGTGGTGGCGGGCGCGAACACGCCATCACATGGAAGCTCGCGCAATCATCACGGATTGGTCAATTGTACGTCGCACCGGGCAACGCAGGCACGGCACAGCTTGCACAAAATTTAGCCATCGGCGCGGAGGATATCCCCGCTGTGGTGCAAGCCGCACAAGATCATGCGGTTGATTTGGTTGTCGTCGGGCCGGAAGCGCCGTTAGCTGCTGGCTTAGTGGATGCGCTGCAAGCGGTCGGCATCCCGGCATTTGGCCCCACCCAAGCCGCTGCACAGTTAGAAGCGTCTAAGGCGTTTTCCAAGGCGTTTATGCAAGCTCACAACATCCCGACGGCGGCTTATGGCGAATTTGATCGTTACGATGACGCGCTGGCTTATGTGGAGTCGGTATCGCATCCGGTGGTTGTCAAAGCGGATGGACTCGCGGCGGGGAAGGGCGTTATCGTCTGTGATGATGTCGCTCAAGCGCGGGATGCGCTCAAGCTGATGATGCAGGATGGCGCGTTTGGCGCTGCTGGCGGCAAGGTCATCGTGGAAGAACGGTTGACCGGGTTGGAAGTGTCGGTCTTGGCGTTTAGCGATGGGCAAAACGTCGCACTCATGCCGCCCACCCGTGACCATAAACAGGTTTTTGATAATGACGAAGGCCCAAACACGGGCGGGATGGGTGCATTTGGCCCAGTGCCGGATGTTGACTTGACGGCGTTCCAAGCGGATGTAATCGAGCCGACTGTGCGCGGGATGGCCGCAGCGGGATCGCCTTATGTGGGGGTGTTGTATGCTGGTTTGATGCTCACGCCGGATGGTTTGCGCGTGTTGGAGTTCAATTGCCGATTTGGAGACCCAGAAACACAGGTTGTTTTGCCCCTTTTGGAGAGCGATCTGCTCGATATTATGCTGGCTTGCGTAGATGGGCGTTTGGAGCAAACGGCGATCCAATGGCAGGCAGGCGCGGCAGCGACCGTTGTCGCCGCATCGTCAGGGTATCCGGGCGCTTATCCTAAAGGCTTGTCCATCACTGGCTTGGATGCCGTACAAGATGCGGTAGTGTTCCATGCGGGGGTGAAGCTGGATGGCGAAGCCTGTGTGACTTCTGGCGGGCGCGTGCTGACTGTGAGCGCGACAGGTGCAACGTTAGACGCGGCGCTTACAACTGCATACGCCCAACTGGGGCACATCCATTTTGAAGGGATGCACTATCGTCGGGATATTGGGCATAGTGTAACGGCATGAAGCGCGTCGTGATTGTTGGCCCGTCTGGTGCGGGTAAGACGACACTCGCACAGACGATAAGCCAACGCCTGAACCTGCCGCATGTGGAACTAGACGCGCTGTTTTGGCTCCCGGATTGGCAACAACGACCGAAAGACGACTTTCGAGACAAAGTACAGTCCGCCCTTGCCTCCGCGCAGTGGGTGGCTGATGGAAATTATACCAGTAAGGCGCAAGACATCATCTGGGTACGGGCAGATACGCTCATCTGGTTGGATTATCCACTACGGGTGATCTATCCGCGCTTATTCAAGCGGACAATGCAGCGTATTATCCGCCGGGACAACCTTTGGGGGTCGGGCAACGTCGAGACATTTCGGACGCAATTTATGACGCGGGACTCGTTATTTGTGTGGGTGTGGCAGACGCATAAACGCCACTGTGAACGCTTTAAGGCAGCGTTGGCTGTGTACGATCATTTGCACCTTATCCATCATCGCACGCCCAAGATGACTAACGGCTGGCTCAAGATAATTTGAGGGACTTTTATGGCACAAGATGCTTATAGTAAAGCCGGGGTGAACATCGCCGCCGGGAACCGCGCCACGCAATTGATGAAAGAGGCGGTGCGATCAACGTATACGGATGCCGTACTATCGGAGACGGGCGCATTTGGTGGCTTGTTCTCCGCGCAGGCTGTGCAAGGGTTGGATGCGCCAATCTTAGTAGCGTCTACGGATGGCGTAGGCACAAAGACGATGGTCGCGGCGAAGATGCGCCGTTGGGATACCATCGGCCAGGATTTGGTCAATCATTGCGTTAACGACATTCTGGTGCAGGGGGCAAAGCCCCTTTTCTTTCTGGATTATGTCGCTTCTTCACAACTCGACCCGGAGCAAATCGCCGCAGTTGTGGGCGGGGTGGCGACGGCTTGTAAGCAGGTTGGCGCGGCTTTGCTCGGCGGAGAAACCGCCGAGATGCCCGGCGTGTATCAAGACGGCGAGTTGGATTTAGTCGGTACGGTGGTCGGTGTGATGGATAAGATTGCGTTGATTGACGGCAGTCGTATTCAACCCGGCGATGTGCTGCTGGCTGCGCCGTCAACCGGATTGCATACCAACGGCTATTCGCTCGCACGCAAGACCCTAGAGCATATCAACTGGAACCAACCGCATAGCGCCTTAAAAGAGTCGGTCGGGGAGGCATTGCTCAAAGTGCATCGCTGCTATCTGCCGGAATACGATCAACTGAAGGCGTTAGAAGTCGATATACGCGGTATGGCGCACATCACCGGCGGCGGCGTAATCGACAATTTACCGCGTATTTTGCCCGATGGCGTAGGCGTACAAATTCAGCGCGGGGCGTGGACGGTGCCGCCGATCTTCGGCTTAATCCAATCGTTAGGCGAGATAAACGACGACGATATGTTCCATGTGTTTAACATGGGCTTAGGCATGATTTTTGTCGTTCCAGCGGAACAAGCCGTCACCGCGTTACCAGAATTAATGCAGGTTGGCGTGTGTGTCGCCGGGGAAGGGGTGCAGATCGTTGACTAATCGTATTGCTGTATTGATCTCCGGGGGGGGTACCAACTTACAGGCGCTCATTGATGCGGTGCAAGCGGGGCATTTAAACGCAGAGATCGTTTTAGTCGTCTCTAATCATAAAGCGGCTTATGGCCTACAACGCGCACAAGATGCCGGGATCGAAACGCTGTATTTTCCGCTGAAGCCCTACCGCGAAAACGGCAAAAGCCGCGAAGATTACGACAATGATCTGGCTATGCGTATCAAGCAGCATCAACCGGATTTGCTGGTATTGGCCGGGTGGATGCACATTGTCTCGCCGGCGTTTTTGGCGCATTTCCCGCAGCGTGTGATTAACCTGCATCCGGCGTTACCGGGACAGTTCCCCGGTACACAGGCGATTGAACGGGCTTATGAAGCGTTCCAGCATGGGGAGATCAGCGAGACGGGCTGTATGGTGCATTATGTTGTGCCGGAGGTAGACGCTGGCCCGATGATTGCTGTGGCAGGGGTGCCCATTCGTATGGAGGACACCCTAGCTGATGTGGAAGCGCGGATGCACAACGCTGAACATCAATTGATCGTGCAGGCGACGCATATCGCCCTCAACGATATTGATTGATCGTATTGCGCAAGTCGAGCGCCGCTTGTGCGGGGGCATCGTTGAAGATGATCCCGCGTGATGAGTTAACGATAATGCCGAAGCCGTCGGCAGTTTTCCCGGCGGTGATCGTCTGCTGAACATCGCCACCTTGTGTGCCAATCCCTGGTACAAGTAGCGGCATATCGTCCACAATCGCCCGGATCTGACCGATTTCTTCCGGGTAAGTCGCGCCGCCGACGAGCATACAGTTATCCTGTGTGTTCCAGTTGTCGCGCACACGCTCCGCGACGACTTGCCATAGCGGAACGCCGTTAATCATCTGATTTTGGAACTCGCCGGAGCCGGGGTTTGATGTGCGACATAGGATGATGTTGGCTTTGTCCGCTCGCTCTAAAAACGGTTGGAGCGCCTCTTGCCCTAAATAGGGGTGTAAGGTGATTGCGTCAAAGCCTAATTCATCGAAAATGGCCTGCACATAACCGCTGTTGGTGTTGCCGATGTCGGCGCGTTTGGCATCACAGATAGTCACAATCTCCGGGTGATGGCTACGGATATAATCCATCGTCAGGCGGAGTTCTTGCCAGCCTTGCTCGCCGCGTGCCTCATAAAAAGCGGTATTCGGTTTATACGCGCAGACGACCTCATGCGTTTGCTCAATAATCCAGCGGTTGAACGCGAATTGCGGATGTGGCTCCGTTTGGAAGCGTGCCGGAATGCGTGTATAAGCGGCATCCAGCCCGACGCACAACAACGAATTGACGGCTTGCATCCGTGCTTGGAGTTTAGCTTTAATAACGCTCATGGCCGCCACCCATACGGATCGCTGCGCCACTTTTGGATGGTCGCCGCATCCGCTGCGCTCAGTGTGCTGACCTGCACAATCGCATCAAAGTCGGTCAAGGTGTGCAGATTAACCCCAGCCTCTTTAAACGCTTCTTTCGCTTGTGGGAAGCCATAGCTCACAATAGCCAACGCATCGTTGACGATAGCCTCGGCTTCGCGCAATGCGTTTACGCCGTCTAAGCTGCTGCCGCCTGTGGTGACCAAATCTTCGATCAACAAAACCGCTTTACCCTGCACAAGACCGCCTTCAATGCGATTTTTGAGGCCGTGTCCTTTGGCTTCTTTGCGCACGAAAACGGACGGTTTGCTCAGGTGATAGGCAAGGGCGGCGCTATGCGGCACTCCGGCGACGGCGATCCCGGCGATAAGGTCATAATCCAAGGTTTGGGCACGCTCCGCAAACCCGGCGATGACTTGTTGCCATACAGGGGGATGATAGGGGATGGCGCGATTATCAATGTATACGGGGGCGATAATACCTGATTTAAATGTCTTGGGTTCGTGCGGGGTAAACTTGACCGCATCTATGCTCAATAGGGCGCGGGCGATGGTTTGTGTATCAATAGACATGGTGTTCCTCTTCGTTTAAGATCAGCGCCGGGGCAAGGGGGCCTCTGAAGACCAAGGCTGACCAGACTTGCCCGGCTTGTACGCCCAATCGTCGGAAGCGATCAAAGCTCATGGGGTCTTGGATGCCGCCGCACCCGATGACATCCACCGGGTAATTATGTTGTTGGCGGGCGTGCATCAAGGCACTGGCAGCAGCTACAGCGTGGCGGTGCAATTTGCCGCCGCCCATCCCGGCGTTAACACTTGGATCGTTCGGCGCGGGTTGGCCGTGTGTGTTGGTGGCGATCACCGCTTTGATACCCGTTTCTGCAAAGGCTTTCATCAATGCCGCATATTGTAAGTCGGATAGACACGGCCCCACTTTAACCCATATGGGGATGCTGCCGTTGACGTTATCACGGATATACTTTACAGTGACGGCGCTAAGGGCGTGGGCGCTGGCTTTAGTCTGATGGCCTTCGGGGTCGTCTTCCGTATTCGGGCAACTGAGGTTAAGTGTAAACCAGCTTGGCCGGATGCCGCGTGCGATAAAGGCGCTCATGGATTCGACCACTTCGTCGTTGTCATTTACGCCGGGTGTTGGTGCGATGTTGATGCCGAACACGGGCGGTAGGCTGTCGATATGCTCAAATAAGAAGGCGGCAGCGGCTACTGCACCGGGATTTTTAAGGCCGACCCGGTTTTGTGTGGATTGAGTTTCTACATCGCGCCAGATGACCGTGCCGGGGTTGCCGATGCGTGGATGCCGCGTAAATGAGCCGAATTCCACCGCACCGAGCAAGTTCGGCATCGTGCGCCAGCCGGGGATAATGTTCTGCCCTTGGCGTATGGCTGTGAGCGCCTCTTGCTCACTGTCGAAGCCGTCCCCTTTGACAAAGCCCGCCGCTAGAATCAACGGTGAGGGTAGGTCTACGCCGCCGACCTGTACCGGGCGATCCGGGTAAATTTGACGCTTGAGTTGTTGGATGCCGAGTTGTAGCAGCGGGTTCGCGTCCATGATGCGCATGGCCTGGATGACATCATCGTGAGATTGCTGTGCGTTGCGGCTAAAGAGCAGCGGGCGCAGGAGTTGGTAGCTGAGTTTGTTGGTCTGTAAGATACCTTGACGGATGAAGTTAACCATAGATGTTCTCTCCAAAACCCGGTTTGACCAAAATCTTTTCGCCATCATAGACCTGTGTGCCACGTATCCAATTGCCAATGACGCGGCCTTTGACCTGCA
>DAOTTT010000297.1:0-2824 GCA_034437635.1 Anaerolineae bacterium
ACACCGCGCACGATCTTTTGTCCGATGCACGGTGGTAGCTACACGCGCCAACCATGCTTTCCTCCACCCGCTAAAGACGGGTGGTTTCCAGCAAGGAGGTTTTGATGAATGAATTTATTCTCGTACTCGGCATGATGCTCGTCACTTTCGGCGTGCGGTATCCGGTTTTAGCCGTCGTCGGGCGGCTCAACTTACCGCCTGCCGTGTTACGGGCGTTGCAATACGTCCCGGCTGCCGTCTTAACAGCAATCATCGTCCCGGCAGTATTAATCCAAGAGGGCACAGTAAACTTCTCACCTCAAAACGCCGCCCTCGTCGGCGCGATCATCGCCACAGGCATAGCTTGGTATACCAAAAGCCTGTTGTGGACGATCCTCATTGGTATGGCGGTTTTCTTGTTTTGGCGGGCATTCATCGGCTAAATGCTCGATTTGCCGCCCTACCTTTACCCATATTTTTACAACAAAAAATCTCCATATCTACGTCCTAAAATCTCATCAAAATACTGATTGCATCTATACCATCAATTTAATTGGTTCACTATGGGTCAAAAAAGATTAATAAAGCCTTAAACAAATTTACCCGTTTTTTTGCATAAAAACACTTGACATTTATGCCATTTTTCGGGTAATATGAATTTAAGTTCAATTTGAACCATTTCGCACACAACTGCGTATAAGGTGATAGAAAGGAGGCGAAAATGTTCAAAGGCTTATTCGACAAACTGAGAAATCAAAATGAGCGCCCACTGGTTACACCGAGCGGCGACCCTGATAGCATCTATGCCCAGAAAGCCCAGCAATTTCGCCGTGCGCCAGAACCGCACATGCCATCAGGCGAGTTCCGAGCGGTGCACGTTGAAGAGATGGTGGTCGAGCACCCCATCGTTAACACAACCTAACTTTATGTGTCCTCGTCGCTCCACATGCGACGTTCAAACACACGTTCTCCACACCCCACGTCAATCCTCGGTTTGAGTAAGCCGAGGATTTTTTGCAACATCTGCCCGATAGTTACGTATAATACAGTAGGATTACAACTGTAATTTAGGGACACTCATGGAACGGCAGCAACCTTCGTTTTTAACAGCCATTTTTAATATCCAGACGTACAGCAACCTAATCTATCTATTTCTGACGTTCCCGTTAGGGCTAATGTACTTTTTGTTTTTCACAATCGGCCTATCACTCGGCGCAGGGCTAGCGGTAATCTTAATCGGAATCCCGATTTTGATGATTGTGGTGTTCTCAGTACCCAGCCTCGCAGCATTTGAGCGTCAGATTGCTGCCAATCTACTCGGCGCACAGATTACCCCGCCGGAGAAACGTAAGCGCCACGATCAGACGATCAAGGCGTTTATGGCCGCACTCATCAACCCGGCATGGTGACGGCAAAGTATCTATCTGGCGCTCAAGTTTCCGTTAGGATTACTGACGTTCATCGCCACAATAACCTGCACCGCTGTCGTCGTCGGGTTGATCTTCGTGCCGTTTGGCGTGACCAATGTCGAGATTGGCTCTGAGACCTTCGGCACGGACGCTTTTGGCATCATTGGCATGGGCATCGGCTTGGTTTTAGCGCCATTTGCCTTAGTTTTTTTGAACCGTATCGCGGATATGTGGCGCGTGTATACCGAGCGCCTCTTAAGTGAGAAAATCATGCATACCCCATCGATGAAAAACGCGCCGCAGGCTTACGACTACCCCCAGTATTTCCACGAAGAACACACACAGGAGGAACCCCCACCCATGCGTAACCGCTTTTTGGAAAGCGAAGCCGATTAAGGCGCTTCTGGCGTTGTCTGCGGGTCTAAGTCCACACGGATAACGCGCAATATGACAAACTCCAAGCGGATAGGCTCACCCAGTTGACTAGAAATTTTATCTTCCAGACGGGTGATGTCTGCTTGTGAAATATCCTCTGGTGTGCGGATCGTCGCAACTACCCGATCCGGGTCACTGTTGAAGAATTCGAGATTAATCAACTCCGATTCATCACTTAACTGATCGTTGACCTCACGCCAAATCAGATTTTCAGTAGAGACGTGCTGCGTCAACGTGACCAATTCCGCGCCGATAGGTAATGAAACAATCAGCAAAGCGGCGATAGAAAGTACCTGCAAGCGCACAGAGACATCCTCATAACGGCGGAAGGTCATCCCCAAATACAAGAAGACCGCGATCCCGGCGAAGATGATACACAAAATGTTGGTCAAGAAAAGCACCATCGCGCCGAAGGCCAATTCAGGATCGCCAATCGCCATACCAAGCGACACCGTACACAAAGGCGGCATCAACGCCGCCGCAATCGCGACACCAGCCAACGCTGCAGGAATATCCTTACGGGCGGTCGCATAAGCGCCCACAGCACCGGAAGCCAACGCCACCGCCGCATCAATCAACGTGGGCGAGCCACGCCCTAACATCTCCGCCGTAGGTAGCCGCGCCAAGAAAATACCCATCATATACGCGGCGATCAACGCCAAGACCGTGCCCACAAACACCGTCAATAAAGAACGCCACGCCACCCGCACCCGGCCCACCGTCAGCCCAGCAGAAAGGGCAATGAGCGGCGACATCAACGGTGCGACCAACATCGCGCCGATAATCACAGCGGAGCTATTCAACAGCAAGCCCAACGACGCAATAATCGCGCTCACCAAAATCAGCACGACGTAATCAATGTTTAAACGCGAATTGGTGTCCGACTGACGCACGATGTCCTCTTGCTCAACGCGGGTCAGCGTCGGGCGGATCCAACTGGTAAAGCGCCGAAATAGACGGTCAGCCCGGCTTTCTTTTTCGATTTCAATCGAACGATACAC
>DAOTTT010000298.1:0-7699 GCA_034437635.1 Anaerolineae bacterium
ACACCGCGCACGATCTTTTGTCCGATGCACGGTGGTAGCTACACGCGCCAACCATGCTTTCCTCCACCCGCTAAAGACGGGTGGTTTCCAGCAAGGAGGTTTTGATGAAACGACTCATTATACTCATGGTGATCCTCAGCACAGCATTAGTCGCATGTGGTGGCAGCGGCGCACCTGATGCCCCTAACCCGGAAGATGCCGCCCAAGAAGCGATCCAGGCGGTGATGAACGCCGATTTCGACACCTATGAAAGTCTCCTATGCGATAGCCTCAAAGCAGATTTTGCTAATCTACGCGCCAGTGGCCGCCCGCTGCTCATAGTTGATGATTACGACTTAGGCGCACTGCGCTACGATGTGGAAATTTTAGAAGATACCGTCGTCAACGAGGATAGCACCGATGACATTGTTGACGCTCGCGTTGATGTCACCGGGGCGATCACATACACATTTTTCGATGAGACAATCATTAAAGAAAGTGGTGAACTCTTCAATAATGGGCTGATCGTCTACCAGATCGGCAATAATTGGCGCATTTGTACGCTCGCACCATTCGCCATCTTTGAGCAGTAAGTTGCAAAAAATTCAGATTTCCATATACTGTTGGTGGTAAGGGGTGACAAATTACAGTAAATTACTGAAAAGCGATCATTTGCAACGTTTTTGTCACGCTAAAGTCACGAAATCATGCTATGATATGCGTGATTTTAATTTTTTATCTATTGTCTCAATCTCATCAAGAGGGGAATTTAACATGAAGACAACTCGTAAGTTTGCAGTTCTGGTTATGATGATGGCAATCGCGCTGGTCGCTTCTGCTTGTGGCGGTGGCGGCGGTGATGGTGCCAGCAACCCTGGTGATGCCGTAGGCGGCGTTATTGAAGCCCTGTTCGAAGGCGATGCCGATGCACTGTCCAACTACATCTGCGAAGACTTGCAAGATGAAGCCGCAGCCGTCGGCGAAGAAGCTGCTGCCGGCCTGGGTGACCTGGGTGATGTTGATATCGACTTGAACCTGGAATACACCGTAACCGACGAAACCGACACGACCGCCAATGTTACCGTCGGCGGGACCATCGGTGTCAGCGTTGCCGGTGAAAGCATCGAGCAAGATGCAAGCGCCCTGTTTGGCGATACCCAAATCCCGGTCATCAAAGAAGGTGACAACTGGGTTGTGTGTGACCAAGCTCTGCTTGAAGGTGGCTTCTAAGCCAAACACCTCATATTAACAACACGAACGCTCTGGTCATGTGGCCGGAGCGTTTTTGATTTATACTATCTCTAAAAAGGAAATAGTTCCCATGCGATCGTACACCATTATCGTATTAATTTTTAGCCTGTTGTTTAGTCTCCCTGTCGCCGCGCAGGATGAAGACGAGACATCCCCCTCATGTGATTATGCCAGCATCAGCGATGCCATTGCAGAAGCCCAAGCACTCATCAGCATGGGCAGTTTGGGCGAAGCCCAATCTTTGCTCGGCGATGCCCGCGACCAACTCGACCTATGCGAAAAAGTCGCTCAATTAGACGACACCGAAGTGACCACAGATGATGACCCTGCCGCCCCGTTAGCGATCCTTTTGGAATCGTCGTTCACAGGCGATGTCGAAGGTATCGGGCCAGCCGTATGTGCTGCTCTACGAGAAGACGCTATTGCTTTTGCACAGGAAGCCGCCACCGATTTTGAAAGCTTCGATCCGCTTGAAGTTGACCTCAGCAAAATTGAGTACATCGTCAGTGATAATACAGGCGAGACGGCCAATATTACACTTGAGGGAAGCCTCACAATCATGATAGACGATCAGCCAGTCAAAATAGATGCAGCAGGGCTGATTGGCGATACACCTATACCCGTCATCAAGGAAGATGGCGCTTGGGTGATCTGTGACCAAGGCTTTATAGAAGGCGATTTTTAGATCGGGCATCATGCCCCACCCGCAAGATCAGAACCAAGCAAAAACAGCATAGATAAGGTAAACAGCGGCGTATAACGCAATGTTCGCTTGTAGTTATACTCCGCTGCCAACAAAATAACCACGATTTGCAACCCGGCGATGAACCGTAAAATACCTAACGGCTCGCGGTAAGTCGAAAAGGGCACAAAGAGCATAATCCCGGCGTTGAACAGCGCAATGATAAGTAAAGGCGTTATGGTCGTGGTGCGCATTTTCTCCACAACGCGCCGCAACACCCACACCGTCGGCGCGATGGCAAAAGGCACCAAAATAGCCCCAAGCACAAACAAACCCAACACCAACCGGAAAATGCCGTTGGCAAAGCTGGTTTCCCCGGCGTTGATGGCCTCGAACACCACGCGGAACGCCTCAACGACGATGGCGATCACACCACCAAACGGAATCGGCGTAAAGCCCGTTGTCCCTGCGCCACCTGCCCCCACGCCAAACGCGCCCAACTGCGCATAGAGCACGCCTTGCCACGCCACAAACGGCAACAGGACGATCAAGCCGAAAGCGATAGCTAAAGCCCACCGCCGCGCAAAAAACAGCAGATAAACACCATAGCCCGCCGGGAAGAAGAACGCCGTTTCTTTAGCCAAGCCAGCCAATGCAAAGACCACCGCCGCCCATAGCCAGCGTTCCCGGTGCGCCAAGACCATCCCGCATAACACCAAGCCATATGCTAGCGCCTCCGGCAAGCTCAAGCGGGCTGTGCCCAAGATCGCCAGAGAAAGCGCCCACCCAAGCGCATAATAGCGGCTGACGTTGCGCAAGCGCAGCAGATGCTCCAGCGCCGCCGTCCCCGCGCCGATGGCGATGACGTTAACGGCTAACAGCGCCCAGGGAATGGCCGACTCCTGCCCAAACGCCAACGCCTTACCCACCGCCGGGAGCAAAATCCGCTGAAAGCGATACGCCGGGAAGTCGCCGCCATTGGCGATAAACGACGGCGCGGTTGTGGCATCACGAGCGATAAAATAGACAAACTGCCCGTCATAGCCTTCTGTGCCGCCATCTTCTTCCGGTATACCAGGGTCAAAGCGCGTGCCAATCGTCACCAATTCCAGCGGATCACCGCCGTTGATACCAACCACCAACAGCGCATACACGACCGCGACAATCACCGCGATAAACCAGGGGCGCACATACCAGTGTGGAGCCTGCGTCATAAATTAGCCTTCCATGTGGATCATTACACGGCTTATTGTAGCGAAATTCGCTGGAATGTGCCTGTAGAGTGTGCTACGCTTTGGCAAGCATCCACACGACCAAGGATAAAAATTATGCGCGGCGACAGCATCACCCGCTTTATTCTAACGGCACTCTTTTTGTATCTGTTCGCCTTTGGCGCGACGTTTAACGGCGTACTGATACCGGAACTCAAATTCTTTACGCTCGGCATCATGAGCGTTCTAGCGTTAGCCTGGGTGGTGATGCGGCGGCGCTGGACGTGGCACACAACCCCGTTAGACATCGCGCTTGTGCTATGGGGTGGCGCAATCGCCCTCAGCTTAGCCGCCAACCTCGACGCATGGCGACGGATTGCGATAGGCATCTGGTATGTGGGCGTGTATGCGGTGGTCTGGTACGCGCTAACGGATATGCTCGCCAATAAGCGCCTTAAACGTGATGTGCTCATTGAAGTGATATTGTTCGGCGGCTTGTTGATCGTCTTTTTCGGGTATTTCCAAATCTTCAGCAGCGATTTTGACATCAGCCGCCTGGAATTACCGCGCCCTGGTAGCTTGGTGGGCAATCCAAACTCGCTTGGCGCGTTTTTGCTCGTGCTCGGCACATTGGCGATTGGCCGCGCCGCCTTCACCCGAAGCACCTTAGCGCGGGTCATTTTAGGCATCTACGGCGCGATTATCCTCCTATTGATCTTTGCGACGTTCTCACGCGGGGCATGGCTGGGCACCGCTACCGCTTTGGGCGTGTTGGTCATCTTGCCGTTGATGCTCAATGGGAAATTATCACTCAGTGGCCTTAAGACGCTCTGGCGCAACCTGGGCGGACGGACTAAGGCGCTGATTGTAAGCCTCGGCCTTATCGCCATCATCATGAGCGGGATCGCGGGATTTTTCATCTTGGATTCGTTCAGTGAAAGTGGGCGCGCCATCGAGCGGCGGACTGGCATTTATGGCGACGCGCTGACGCTGTTCAGCGAGCAACCGCTGATCGGACACGGTTTATTCACGTTTGGGCGCGAGTTTCTACGCTTAGAATCACAACCACCGAGTCAGCCCCATGCACACGCCCATAACAGCATTTTGCATGTCAGCGCAGAACTGGGCAGCGTGGGCTTGCTGGTGTTGGCGCTCAGCGTGGGTGTGGTGCTGTGGCAAATCCAGCGGAATTTAAAGCAAGCTACACAGCGCGAACGCGCCCTGCTTATCCCGGCGACGGCGGCGTTAATTGGCTTCGGCGTGCATCATCTACTAGATTTTCCGTCCATGATGCCGTTGATCGCGCTTTGCGGGTTACTACTGGTCATTATCGCCGCGTATCCGCTGCAAGCGCAGCCCATGACGGCCTGGTGGCGCTTGCGCGGGCATCCGGTGGGCATCGCCGGGCTGACCGTCCTCTTGCTGGTCAGTGGGTGGTGGAGTGCCAGCATCTACGCGCAGTATAACGGCATTCTCGCCGCGCCGTTTGGCACAGAGGGCACAGGCGATTATCGTGCCGCCGCCGATGACATGCAGGCCATCGTGGATGCAGACCCGGCGATGGTTATCTACCAGCGCACACAGGGCTATTTGTACGGCATCGCCGCTTATGAGGGTGACATCAGCGCCCTGCCCCTAGCTATTCAAGCGTATGAAAATGCCGCCGATTTAGAACCCTACAACGCCATCATCTTGACCAATTTAGGCAGTTTACACGCGCTCAACGACGATCTACCCGCCGCCATAGACGCACTAGAAGCCGCCGCAGCGTATGCGCCTAGCAGCCGCCAGATACGCTTTATGCTGGCAAAACTCTACGAGCAAGTCGGGCGCGATGCCGACGCACGCACCACCTACAAGCAGATCATCTCGGATTCAGTCTACTTTTGGCCGGCATGGACGGAAACACCCATCGCCCGTGAGATATGGGAAGGCTACATGCTTGACACGGAGCGCGGCCAGTTAATCGCCGCGTTCGGGCGTGGTAGCGACACATACCCCGCATTAACTACCCCCCGCAACACCACTGAGGATAACGTCCTACAAGGCTTAGCCGCGTTCCGTAACGGGAATGATACCGTTGCGTTCATACAGCAAGCCGAACGCCGCGCCGTTACGCCAGAAGATTTTGCGTGGATTGCTGCGGGCGAGGCGCTCATGGCGAAGTGGGCGGGGGCTTCTGCTGCGGACGCAATCACCGAGGCGGAAGATTACCTGACGGTTGATTATGCCGAAGCGGACTTATTTTATGGCATCAACGTGCCGTACTTCCAGTTTTTGCGCTACGGCATCCCGCGCCGATTTTTACCCAGCGTATATTATCCGCCGACGGATTCCGGTGTGTTATATCTGCTGGAACAAGCGCGGCAGCCATGAGGGTTTACGGTCGCCAAACCGGGGCGGCGATGTTATCCAAGCGGGGCGATACTTGCCGTAAGCCGCTTCCATCCGGGCGGATGACAAACAAGCTCTGATGGGATGTGCCGCTGTGCCGGTTAGATGTAAATGTGATCCATTCGCCATCCGGCGACCAGCCGAGATAGTCATCGCTAAACGAACCACTGGTGAGCTTGGTCATCGTGCCTGTATTCACATCTAGCACAAAGATATTGGCATGAGCCACGCCAAAGCGCCCGATAAACGCGATGTATTGGCCGCCAGGTGACCAACTGATCGTCTGGAAAGAGGAGAGACTGTTATCGCTTAGGCGGTTTAAGTTCTCGGTCTGGAAGTCATAAGTAAAGATACCCGTCGCCGGTTCGCGTGTGGTAATAAATGCAAGCTGATCGCTGTCCGGTGACCATGTGGGCGATATTTCCACGCCGTTGCCCGTTAATAAACGCCGCGCATTGGTGCCGTCAGCGTCCATGATGTAAATCTGTGGGCGGAAAAACGGGTCATTATCCGGGCTGGAAAGAAAGGCGATTTGATCGCCATCCGGCGACCAAACCGGGTATTGGTCACGCTCACCATAAGCGGCTAACCGTTGCGTGGTGAGTGTATCGCGGTTAATGGTGACGATCTCGCGGCCACTGTAGCCATTTGTCACAACCAGATACACACCATCCGGCGACCAATCGAGCGACGACGGCGACAGATTTAAGTCCGGCAAGGTGAACGTTAAGCCCGTTACATGGTCATATAAGCGGATCTGCACATCCCCCGCGCCCAATTGCAGGAAAGCGATCTCGCGGCCATTCCCGCGTACCTGTGGCGCAATGACAGCCAGTACAAACACGGTCAACGCTGTCAGCACAAGGCAAAGAATAACAGTTATTCGCAGAATAAAACTCATACACCACCCATACGCAATACTTTATACACTGTCCGCATCATAATATTGATGTCGAGTAGCAGCGATTGATTACGTATGTAGTACAAATCGTATTCGAGTTTTACCAAAGCATCATGATCGTCAGAGCCGTAATTGTAGCGCACCTGCGCCCACCCCGTTAAGCCGGGGCGCACCACCAAGCGCGTCCGGTAGAATGGGATTTTTTCCGTCAGGCGCTCGATGTGCTGCGGGCGCTCCGGGCGCGGGCCGACAACGCTCATTTCCCCACGCAGCACGTTAATCACCTGCGGTAGTTCGTCTAAGCGCGTCTTACGCATGACGTTACCCACACGGGTGATGCGTGGGTCGCCCTTGTAGCTGAACTTTGCTTCGCCTGCGCGTTCGGCATCTTGCACCATCGTGCGGAATTTGATGATACGGAAGGTGCGGCCATTTAAGCCCGTGCGCGTCTGGATGTAAAACGCGGGGCCGGGGCTATCCAAGCGGATAATCAACGCGATAAGCGGATAAAACACCACCAGCGCGACAAGCCCCAATATACTCAAAAAGAGATCAAGGCTGCGTTGTAAAAACGGATACGGGTTAAACAGCGAATGCCCGCCAATGGGCAAGACCACCGTCCAATTATCGTTGATGTACTCCACCGGGACACGCCCTGTCAACCGCTCATAGATCAAGGGCATAGGCATCAATGCAACGCCCTGTTCATAGGCCAGCATCAACCCTCGGAAGATGTGGCCTTCTCGGTCGGGCACACTGGTAATGATGATCTCCGTAATTTTATCGCGCAGGACAAAGTTGAGGATGTCGTTACCATCGCCGATCACAGGCACATCAGCAATCGTGCGGCCAACATCATCAGTTTGACTGATAATGCCATCAATGGCGTAAGCATCGCGCCCATGCTCATTGATGGTGTTAATGATTAACGCGGTTGATGCATCTTCCGCACCGACGATTAACACACGCCGGGCCGTCGCCGCCCAACCGATCAATGCCGGGTTGAGCAAGCGCCATACGGCGATCAGCACGAAGGATGATGTCCCGTAATAAAAGATAAACAAGCGCGGCAAGGCCGTTCTCGGCGAGAGAAAGAAGATAATCAAGTAGACGAAAATTGACTGCCCGGTAATCAATGCGAGGCGTTGTAAGGATTGCCCACGATTAGCGGCTAACCGCAATTCATAAAAATCGTTCGCACCGGCCAACAGCAACCACAGCATCGACAGAACGAAAAACCAATAGCTTTGACTCAAAACAAAATCAAAGTTGAAGGCTTCC
>DAOTTT010000299.1:0-18940 GCA_034437635.1 Anaerolineae bacterium
ACACCGCGCACGATCTTTTGTCCGATGCACGGTGGTAGCTACACGCGCCAACCATGCTTTCCTCCACCCGCTAAAGACGGGTGGTTTCCAGCAAGGAGGTTTTGATGAAACCACAATACTCTATCGTTACCCCGATTTACAACGAAGAGGGTAATATCCCCCTGTTATATGAGCGTTTACGCGATGTAATGGACGGTATCGGCGAACCCTGGGAACTTGTTATGGTCAACGACGGCAGCCGCGACCAGTCGTTACCGTTGATGACCGCCCTTGCCAATGACGATAGCCGCGTCAAGATCATTAACTTTGCCCGCAACTTCGGCCATCAGATCGCCGTCACCGCCGGGATTGATTACGCCAGCGGCCATGCCGTCGTTTTGATAGATGCTGACTTACAAGACCCGCCAGAGGTCATCACCGACCTTATTGAACGCTGGAAAGCGGGATATGATGTCGTCTATGCGATACGCGGCAAACGCGAAGGGGAAAGTCGCTTTAAAGTGTGGACGGCAAAGTTATTTTATCGCATTATTTATCGCATCACGGATGTCAATATCCCCGTTGATACTGGCGACTTTCGCTTGATGGACGAAAAAGTCGTCAATGTGTTGCGACAAATGCGCGAGCACAATCGCTTTATACGTGGCATGACAAGCTGGGTCGGCTTTAAGCAGACTGGTGTAACTTATGTGCGTCAAGCGCGGTACGCTGGCGAGACAAAATATCCCTTGAGCAAAATGATTGCTTTCGCCTGGGATGCCGTGACGAGCTTTTCTTACTTTCCCTTGCAGGTGATGATTTACGTCAGCGCGTTATTAGGGTCTTTGGCTATTTTGGCTGTGCCTATTATCGCCATGTTACGCATTACCCAAGGCGATGAGTTCTTCGGCGGCCAAGCCACGACGATCATCTTACTTTTGCTCCTTAGTTCCTTTCAATTATTCTTTTTGTTCGTCATGGGGCAGTATGTCTCGCGCATTTACGACGAGACGCGCGGACGACCGCTATATGTCGTCGCATCTACGGATAATCTAGAAGACGAGCAAGAGAATTATCAATCAACCGCTCGAACAACAGAAAGTCAACCGGATGACACCCGCCAACAACAATGACATGATGCAGCAAGTCGCCGCTTATCGTGCTAAAGCGGCTGACTATGAGAAGCTCCAACAGAAGATTAACAACTTGCTCTCGCAGCATAATCACAACACAGAAGCCATGTCGAACGCTTCGTTAAACCAGTATCAAACACTGGCTCGCCAACGCGACGAAACACTCAACGACTTGCGCTGGTTGGAGCAACAATTATTAGACGATGACATTAATTAAGAAATTTTTTTGATTATTTATAACGCTAACTGATATAATTACGCAAGGCAGAGTTGTAATGGACATTAACCTTGCACGCAGAAGACCCGATTATCGTAGGCGTAATCAACCGCAAGCGCGATCTCATCACCGCCCGAAATGACAGTTGGTACCGCATCCCCTATGTGCAAATGCAGCATGGTGTATTTGCGGAATACATAGCGTTCTTTTTAAGCGGTAAGCCCTTTAAAGATCTCAGCGGAAGCATTGCCTACTATGCACCGATTAAAGGCATAGAGTTAAGCTATAGATACGAGCTTTTGCCAAAAGAAGCCAACCACCCCCGCGCCAATGACCGCTACTATCGCCTGAGCTTGGGCAAACTCCAACCCAAAACGCCGCCTATCCGCAACGCATCAAAGCGCGTCATTACCTTTATCTATACAACAGGCGATCGCTTTCTTGCCGCACAGACTATCCGCGACCTTTACAGCGAAGCCGATCACTTTGTCGAGCGCATCGTCAAGCAATTGAATCATCAAGATTTTATCGTAGAACAACTGTGGACGGCAGAAAAAGCCATGGACGACTTCGCGCCTGGCATCCGTATAAAGCACACCAAAACGATCGATCAAACCGCTGCTACGAATGAATACACCCTCAACATTGACCGTCAAGCAGGTGAGGACGCGGTTTTCGCTGCAATCCGCAAGCAGATCGAGCAAGCCGACCGCCCCTTTATCATCAACATCCCATTAGATTAAGCGGCCTGACGTTGCCTTAGACAACCCGCAAATGGTATGATTTGCTTTGTGTTCAGAAAAAACAGCCTTTAATCTTAACCCAATACACCAACTAATCAAAAATTACGTTCATCAACAATAAAGGTAAAAAATGAGCAACGAAAACAAACCTATTCTCATGACCGTAGCTGTGCTAGGCGGCACAGGCAAAGAAGGCTCCGGGTTAGCTATGCGCTGGGCTTTGAATGGCTACCGCGTCATCATCGGCTCGCGGGATGCCCAACGCGCACAAGATCGCGCCGCAGAACTCAATGCGGAGATAGGCGGGGACTACCTCACGGGGATGGCAAATGCGGACGCAACCCAGGCGGCTGATCTTGTCGTTTTGAGTGTGCCCTACAGCGCCCACAAAGCGACACTCGAAGGCGTTAAAGAGCATCTGAGCGGTAAAACCCTGGTGGATGTCACCGTACCGCTGCAACCGCCCCAAGTCCGCACCGTGCATGTACCGGTAGGCCACGCCGCCGCCATTGAAGCGCAACAACTGCTTGGCGATGATGTCTATGTGGTGTCTGCATTCCAGAACGTAAGCGCCGTTAAGCTCAAAGACCCCAACACCATTGTTGATTGCGACGTACTGATATGCGGTGATAATGCCGACGCAAAAGCCAGCACGGTCAAACTGGTAGAAGCCGCCGGGATGCGTGGTATTGACGCTGGCCCACTGGCTAATGCCGTTGCAGCGGAGGCACTTACGCCGGTACTGCTTTACATCAACAAAACCTACGGGGTTAAAGGCGCGGGTATCCGCATCACCAGCCTTGACTAGCATCCGTTTAAACGCTGTACCGGGCATCCCGCTGATCCATGCAGGCGATGATCTAAGCGCAATTATCATAACCGCCTTAACCCAAGCCGAGATGCCCTTACAAGATGACGACATCTTGGTGATTTCGTCCAAGATTGTCTCCAAAGCTGAAGGATGTATCGTTGATCTGCGCACGGTCACACCATCCGAACAAGCGGAGCAAGTCGCAGCGACGACGCGCAAAGACCCCCGCATTGTAGAAATTATCTTGCAGGAAAGTGACGCGATCTCGCGCCAAGCGCCGCACGTCCTCGTCACGCAGCACCGCTTAGGGTTTGTGAGCGCCAACGCCGGGATCGATCAATCGAATGTTGCCGATGATACACATCATATTTTACTGTTGCCTAAAGACCCTGATGCCAGCGCCCGCCAATTACGCAAAGCCATGTTCCAAGCGACGGGGGCACGGGTAGGCATCGTCATCAGCGACACACACGGTCGTCCGTTTCGCTTGGGCAATATCGGCGTTGCCATTGGTATAGCCGGGATCCCGGCATTACGCGATCTACGCGGCGAAAAAGATTTATACGGGCGCACTTTACAGATTAGCCTACAAGCCTATGGTGATTTAGTGGCATCTGCGGCACATCTTGTATGCGGTGAGGCCGACGAAGGTCGCCCGGTGGTGCATTTACGCGGGCTGCACTTCACGGATGATAACAGTAGCGCCGCTGATTTAAACCGTAATCCAGAGCAAGACTTATACCGATGAGCCAAGAAGACGGAAATTACATCTACGAAACGATCATCACCCGGCGATCCTTGCGGCGCTATGAGCAGCGAACCGTGCCCCGCCCACTGCTAGAGCATCTATTGACAGCGGGCATTTGGGCACCATCCGCGCACAACCGGCAGCCTTGGCGCTTCGCCGTCATCGAAACCGCAACGGAAAAAGAACGGTTAGCGCGGGCGATGGGCGCACGTCTACGCCACGATTTAGAGGCAGATAACGTACCGCAAGACGTGATCGCTAAAGATGTCAATCGATCTTATGATAGAATTACCCTAGCACCTGTTATCATAATGATAAGCCTCTCGATGGAAGACATGGATGTGTATCCAGACGAGAAGCGATCAAATAATGAATATCTGATGGCCGTGCAGAGTACCGCTATGGCCGCACAAAATATTTTATTGGTTGCCCATGATAATGGTTTGGGCGCTTGCTGGATGTGTGCGCCGCTCTTTTGCCCGGATGTCGTCCGCGAGACACTCAACTTGCCGGAGGACTGGCAGCCACAAGGGATGCTCACAATAGGGTATCCTGCCCAAGAGCGCGACAAAACACGCCACCCATTATCTAAAAGCGTCATCTGGCGCTAACGCAACTGAGGGGATAAATAATTTTGTCAGACAAACATATTGTTTTATTGGTCGGCGGGGTCGGCGGGGCTAAACTCGCCTACGGGCTGTATCACAGCCACCCACCGGAAAACTTAACAATTATCGTCAATACAGGCGACGACTTTTGGCATTACGGGCTGCGCATCTGCCCGGATATAGATACGATTACTTACACCCTATCCGGTTTAGTCAACAAAAAATTCGGGTGGGGCGTAGCTGATGACACCTTTACCACGTTCCAGACGTTGAAAACACTTGGCGAAGCGCCCTGGTTTCAGTTGGGTGATAAAGACCTAGCCTTGCACATGGTCAGGACGCAACGGCATCAGCGCGGGGAGACGCTCACGGCCATAACCCAACATATCACGCAAGCCCTGGGTATAAAATCCAACATCTTACCCATGTGCGATGATGCTATTGAAACGGTCATCGACACGGTAGAGCAAGGTGCACTCCCGTTCCAAGAATATTTTGTTAAAAATCGCTGGCAACCGACGATTAAGGCCATCCGTTTTGAAGGCTTAGTCCACGCCACCATGAGCGATGCTGTGCGGGAGGCCATCCAACAAGCGGATGCTATCATCCTGGGGCCATCCAACCCCTGGTTGTCAATCAACCCCATTTTGAGCGTCCCTGGACTGCGCAATCTCATCAGCGAGCAACAGGTACCGCGCATCGGTGTCACCCCCATTATCGGCGGGGATGCCGTCAAAGGGCCAACAGCGAAGATCATGCAAGAATTTGGCCTTGCCGTGAACGTGCAAACAGTGGTTGAATACTACGGCGATGTGCTCAATGGGTTCGTTTTCGATCAACGCGATGCGATACCCACCACGACATTACAGCACGCCGCCTTTGATACGCTTATGGATACAACCGACAAGCGTATCACACTGGCTCGAAACATACTCAATTGGCTAGCAGATTGGAATAACAGCGCATGAGTACTTGGGTAATTATCCCTGTCAAACCGCTGCGGCTGGCAAAAAGCCGCCTTGCCGATGTCCTGACACCGGAAGGCCGCCAAGAAATGGCGGAGGCGATGTTGCGTCATGTTCTCACAACGGTGACATCCGTCCCGGAGGTGACCGGCGTTCTGGTCATCAGCCGTGATACGCAAGCCCTCGCCCTTGCACGAGATTATGGCGCAAAGACCATACAAGAATCCGGTACGCCAGAACTCAATACGGCCTTGATGCGGGCATCGTCTGTTGTCGCTAGTTGGCGCACGGAGGCGATCTTGGTTCTCCCGGCTGATTTGCCGCTGATCGCGGCGCAGGATGTCGCGGAGATCATCCGCATGGGGCAGCAACCCCACCCAACGGTAGTCTTGGCAACAGACCGCAACAAAGACGGCACCAACGCCTTGTTGATCCGTCCACCGGGGCTAATTGATTATGCCTACGGTGAAGGCAGTTTTCAACGGCATGCCGTGCTTGCACGGGATGCCGGAGCGGAAGTCATGATTTACGAATCCGACCGGCTGTTACAAGACATCGACCTACCCGAAGACATCAACAACTATCAACGCATGGTTGAACGCGGCCTCTACGATGACATCTTTCAACTAATGCGTGAGCAACAACACGAGGTTAAGTAGTGGTGGATCGCGTCGGCTTGTATTTACAAGATACGTTCTCGATGAACGCGGCGATCAAGCATGTGCAATATGCTGAGGCACGGGGATTTTACGCAATATGGCAAGCGGAAAGCCGCCTCGTGCGTGATGGACTGATCCCATTGGCCGCTTATGCCGCGTCTACAACCCGTATTCTGCTCGGTAGTGGCGTTACAAACATCTGGACACGCAACACAGCCACGCTCGCTGCCGAGTTGATGACTTTGGACGATGTCGCGCCGGATCGCATCATCTGCGGCCTGGGCACATGGCATGAGCCATTAGCCAGTAAGGTCGGCATTGTCCGACATAAGCATCTGCTTGCTATGCGCGAAGTGCTGCAAACAGCGCGGCAACTTTTGCATCGTGAGCGCGTCACGCATCACGGTGAGTTCGTGCAGATGATGGAGGTCGAGCTTGATGTCGTCTATGGTCGCAAGGAGGCGCGGCGCGTCCCGTTTTATATCGCCGCAACCGGGCCTAAGCTCACTACCTTAGCTGGGGAAATTGCGGATGGTCTTTTGCTCAACTACTTGACATCACCGGGGTTTACCGCCGGGGTTGTCTCTCAGTTAGCGGTAGGGGCACAAAAAGCAGGCCGCGACATTGACCAGATCGAACGCCCACAGTTGATTGTGTGTTCAGTCGATGATAATCGCCAAGTCGCATTAGACCGTGCCCGGCGCTTGGTGACACTTTACATCCGACAACAACCCGCCATTATGCGGGCGAACGGCGTGCGCCATGATTTGATTGACGCAGTAGAACAGGCGCTCCCCTGGCCTGCCAGCGAAGCGCAGATCATCCAGGCGGCGCGGTTGGTGGATGACAGCGTTGTACAAAGCGTCACCGCCGCCGGAACCGCGACGGAATGCAAAGCCAAGATCCAAGACTATATCGACGCTGGCGCGACGTATCCGGTACTTTACCCTCTCAACGATGATCTCCGCTCATTTATCGACATATTTGCTCATGGTTACTCGCGCTAGATTACAATTCATTCTGTTGGCCGTAGTCTGCGTGGGTGTGCTACTCGTCTACTGGCGCACAAACCAGTATGCGGATGCAGTGGTTATGCCGCTGGACGACACCTACATTCACTTTCAATATGCGCGGCAAATCGCGGAAGGCGCACCATACACCTACAACCCTACGGATACGCCTACATCCGGCGCAACGAGCTTTATTTACCCGTATCTGCTCGCGGCAGGCTACACGCTTGGGTTTGAGGGGTTGCGCTTAGGTCTATGGGCGATGGCTATAGGTGCAGTCTTGCTCTTCATCAGCATGGCAACTTTTATCGGCATTGCGCGGCAGTTGCATCTCCCCGGCTGGATGGGCACGGGCGCAGCTTTACTCTATGGTTTGAGCGGCGCGATCACCTGGCACAGCATGAGCGGCATGGAAACCGCCGTCATGATGACGGCAACCTTACTCACGTTTTACGCACTGCTGAGTAAGCGGTTGGGCTGGTTTGCCATAGCAGCATCATTATTGGCGATGACCCGCCCGGAAGGAAGCCTCATGGCAGGGATCGCCGCTGTGATTTTATTCTTGCAACACCGTTCATGGTCAGCCCGTTTGTTGATCGTCACACCCATCATCGCAGCCGGCATACAACCGCTGGTGAACTTACTGATTACAGGCGAGCTATCCGCATCAGGCAACCAAGCCAAGTCAATTCTGGGCATGGTGCCGTTTGAATGGGGTGTTGTCATCGAGCGGATTGGCGAAAACTGGCTCCGTATGTGGCGCGAATTTTTGTTTGATACGCGCTACACAGCCGCTTTACTGGTGCCGCTGGCGCTGGTGGGCTGGTGGTGGTTGATGCGCTATCGCTGGCGGGTTGGGGTCATCGTGTTTGGCTGGATGATAACCGTCACGGCAGCTATCGCCACATTAGACACGGCGTTTTGGCACTTCAAGCGGTATCAAATGCCGCTGATTGCTCTATTTTACCCGCTGGCAATGATCGGCCTCTGGCATCTCTTCCGGTTACGTGGGATCAGTTATCAACGTAGTTTGCGTTATGCGCTCGCGGCCATTATCAGCGTGCTTGTTGTTTTCAGCGCGGGGAACACGGGCGAATTCCACCGCTTATACCGCGTCAATGTGGAAAACGTCATGGCACAACCGCTCCTGATGGCGCAATGGCTCGCGGCGAACACCCCGCCGGATGCACTGGTCGCCGTCCATGATGTCGGCATGATGCGTTACATCGGAGAGCGTAACACGGTTGATATGGTCGGCCTCACCACCCCACAAGCGGCGGATTATTGGCGGCATGGCCCCGGCGCGGTCGCGGAGTTCTTGCTCAATATCGCCCCACCCGTTGATTATGTAGCCGCATACACCACCGCACGCGGCCTGAATTACCTTGTAGATACGCCGCTTTATGGCACATTAGAAGCTGGGTTTACGGCAATATATGATCCAGCGGATAATGTCGCCCTCGGCGCAGATTTCCAGGGGATTTATCGTGCTGACTGGAACGCACTCACCCGCATTGACCAACATAGCCCACAGCAACCGAGCGCCATACAGCAAGCAGAAATGCGCGTCAGTGCGGTGAACGTGGGCGACCTACAGAGTGAAGCCGCAGTACATTACACCTGGGATGGTGCATTGCCTGGATTTGTCACAGAAGTCTATGATTTCGCCTATGTCGATTGCATCACGCCCGCTTGTACCGTCACGGATGGCGGCAGACGCTTTGACGGTAGCGAAACGTTTACGATTAACGTCACACCGGGGCAAGATCACGTTTTGATTACGCGCTTGCATCCAGGCGCACGCGGCAGCTTTGATGTATACGCGAATGATACATATATCGCCACGCGCTGGATACCAGAATACCCAGGGCGCTGGTTGGAAGTCGCCACGCCTATTCCAGCACAGAATAACGCAACACTCAATATCCGTATCGAGCCACACGGCGTATACATACCATATTACCATTGGCTATACACTAGCGTACCGTCAACCATAGCCGATACACCCTTGATCGCCACTTTTCAGGATGGCGCGTTTGGCGTGCAGGCTACAGATTTGACCGTTATCGATCAAGCTGTTACGCTAGGCGTTACTTGGCAAGTGAACGATCAAACCGCTGGTGATTACAAGCTGTTTGTGCATATTTATGCAGACACTCAAGCCGCGCCAAGTCGTCAACTGGACACCTACGCCGGAAACGACACACTCCCAGTCGGCAATTGGCGCATAGGGATGTTTTCGGATGAGATTATGGTAGACTTAGAAGGACTTGCACCGGGCAATTATACGGTTGCAATGGGCTTATACGATCCGGTCACCTTTGAACGGCTCAGTCCACAATCTGACGTGTTAACGGTTGATGCGGATCGCTTGTTTATTGGAGAATTTTCGCTGAACGATGGATGACGTAATCAACGCGCTCCATACAGCCCAAACGAACGGCCAAGCCGTCGCCCTGGCGACGGTTATTAGCACGCAAGGGTCTATGCCGCGTCACGCCGGGAGCAAAATGCTCATCTACCCGGATGGGCGCATCGTCGGCACGGTGGGTGGCGGCGCGATGGAAGCGCAAGTCATCGCAGCAGCGCAAGAAGCGATCAAAACCGGGGATACCACATTAGCCCATTACGCGCTCAACGATCTAGCCGATGGTGACCCCGGCATTTGCGGCGGCACCGCACAGATATTCATCGAGCCGATCTTATCAGCGCCGTTGCTAATCGTGATCGGCGCGGGGCATGTCGGCGTAGAACTCGCACAATTGGGCAAGTGGCTTGGTTTGCGCGTCGCATTAACCGATGACCGCGCCGCTTACTGTACCCCACAAGCCGCGCCCGGTTTAGATCACTATGTCATTTGCAAACCCGCCGAAGTACCGCATAAACTCAACATTGACGCACGTACCGTCATTGCAGCCGTCACACGCGGGCTACCTATTGATATACAACTCATCCCGGCGCTACTGGATACTCAGGCGGCTTATATCGGCTTAATCGGCAGCCGCCGCCGTTGGGCGCTCACCGCGAAGGCACTCGCAGAAGAAAAAGGACTTTCCACTGCTGATCTTGCGCGTGTTCATGCGCCTATCGGCCTGGAAATTGAAGCCGAAACGCCTAAAGAAATTGCCATTAGCATCTTAGCCGAAATTATTATGGTGCAACGTGGGGGCACCGGCCAACCTATGCAATGGCTCGACGTTAACTAAAGCAGTATTTATTTCAGGGTTAATCTTTTGGTCAAGCTTTTATGTGTTAGCGATATCGTTATGCCGCAGATGGAAAGCGCGGCTAATTTAAGACGGCGATATAGTGATGTTGATATTATCGTCAGTTGCGGGGATATGCCACCGGTCTATCTGGAATTTATGGTGTCTATCCTCAATATTCCGTTGTTATACGTGCGCGGCAACCATGATGAAGTCTACATAAAATCACCACCCGGCGGCGATGACTTACATCAGCGCATTATGACGTACAAAGGGCTGACCTTCGCCGGGTTGGAAGGATCGATGCAATATAATCGTGGCAAAATCCAATATACAGATAGCGAAATGTCGCGTATGGTGCTCAAGATGGGTCCCAAGATTTTGCTCAACCGCACCCTGGGCAAACCGATTGATGTCTTCGTCACACATTCCCCCCCACTGGGCATCCATGATGCTGATGACCTGCCGCACACTGGCTTTAGAGCCTTTCTGCGCTTTATGGAGTGGTATCGTCCGCGATATATGCTACATGGACACGTCCATACGTATGATCGACGCAAAGACACGCGCTCACAATACCAACAAACAGACATCATTAACGTGAACCCCGTTACTGTGCTAGAAATAGACCCCCTAGAGGCAAACTCATGAGAATGTCATTCGAACAAGTCATGATGATGGTGAGCAGCCCAAACCCTAACCAACGCTCATTAGGGATGAAATATATCGGCAAACATCGCTATCGTGATGCATTGGACGTTTGCATCAGCAGCTTAGACGATGATAATGGCGATGTACGCGCCTTCGCAGCTTGGGCGCTGGATCAAATCGGCAGCCCGGAGAGCATCCCGGCGCTCATTGATGCGCTATGGGATGACGAATTCGGCGTGCGGTCAAACGCGGGATGGGCGCTCGTGCACATGGCGCGGCGACTCCTGCCTAATTTGGTCGTGCCGGACGTTATCGACATTTTACGCGATAGCGAAAACGAAGATGCTCGCCAAATGGCCTATCTTATTTTGCATCACATCGGCGGAGAAACCGCCTTAGAAGCGATCAAACTCTACTGGAGACGATAAACAATGTGGGATCGTTATTTTACTACGGCAACCCTGGACGACGCGCTGGCGCTGCTCCATGAACACCAAGGCACTGCTCGGTTGATCGCCGGGGGTACTGATATTTTAATTGAACTTGAGCGCGGCCAACGCGACGGTATCACCGCGTTAATCGACATTAGTCGCTTGACCACCCTGGCGACAATCACCAAAAATGCCGGTGGCACCATCCACCTGGGACCATTGGTCACGCATAATCACGTCGTGGATAGCGCCCTCTTGCAAGCCTACGCGCTACCCTTAGTACAAGCCTGTTGGGAAGTCGGCGCACCACAAATCCGTAATCGCGCCACCGTCGCCGGGAATTTAGTCACCGGGTCGCCTGCTAACGACACCATCACCCCGTTGATGGCATTGGGTGCATCGGTCACATTACGCACGAGGGATAGCAAGCGCGTCGTCCCCCTCAGCGAATTTTATACAGGATTACGGCACAGCGTGATGCAAGACAACGAGATGATTACCGACATCGCGTTCCCGGCCATGCGCGATAATCAGCGCGGGATGTTCATCAAGCTCGGCTTACGTGCGGCACAGGCTATCAGTGTGGTGAACACCGCCGTTATTGTGACGATGGACGATGACACCGTGACCGATGCACGCATCACATTGGGCAGTGTTGCCCCGACTATTATTCGTGTGTCGGAGGCGGAACAGATACTTGTCGGTCAATCCCTTGCAGCGGATGTTATCGCCCAAGCCGCGCAAGCCGCCGCGACAACCCCCACCCCTATTGACGATGTACGCAGCACTGCGGAATATCGCACGGAGATGATCCGCGTGATTGTGACCCGCGCATTGCGCACATTAGCGGAGAACGCACAGCAAGTCACATGGGCGCAGCCCGCCGCGATGCTATGGGGTGACCAAAATCCGACCACGACAAATACTCAGCACGACACACAGCACCCCATTACAACGACGATAAACGGCCACCAGGTCACAGTCAACAGCGGCCAAAGCAAAACACTGCTCCGATTTTTGCGGGAAGATGCCGGATTACCGGGCACCAAAGAAGGCTGCGCAGAGGGTGAATGTGGCGCATGTACGGTGTTTTTGGATGGTGCAGCGGTGATGGCGTGCATGGTTCCCGCGCCGCGTGCCCACAACGCGGACATTGTGACTGTGGAAGGCTTACAAGATGCGGATGAACTCCATCCAATTCAACAATCTTTTATACAGGAAGGTGCTGTACAATGTGGATATTGTACGCCTGGCTTTCTGATGTCCGGCGCGAAGTTGCTTGAGGAGCATCCACAACCAACCGAAGCGCAGGCTTTACAGAGCATCAGCGGTAATTTATGCCGTTGTACCGGATATTATAAAATTGTGCAGGCTATCATGAACGCTAGTCAAGCGGTGGAGGAATAATTTATGTCATTTGAAGACGAATATGTAGGTCGTAGTAGGAAGAAAAGCGGCATCGCCCCTTGGTTACCTGCATTAGGCTTAATTTTGGTTGTTGCGTTAGCTGGGGTTTCATTTGTACTTTCGGAACCTGTGCATGAAGCAGTCTACGAGGCGTTCTTCCGCGATGAAGAAATAGCATCCGGGACATTCGGCACAGAAGACAGCTTTGACCAAGAAAACATGCAGTATGTTGTCGGCGGCATCATGTTTTTGGTTTTGCTGATGACTGTCGGGTTTCTATATGCGGTCTTTAGCCCCAAAGGGCCTAAGAAGATCACCGAGGCGGATATGCGCAAAGAGCGCAAGCAAAAACAAGCCGAGATCTTAGCAGCCAAGAAGCACAAGCAGGCGATGAATAAGCAATATGCAAAGGAACGCGAAGCAAAAATGAAGGCAGAAGAGGAAGCATCGCGCAAAGCTCGCCGCCGTCAATAAATTTTAACAGCGGTTTAAACTCAATCTGTTAGGCTTCTGCCTAGCGTCAAATTCAAAGGAGAAACACGGCGCTACCCTCTGTAGCGTCGTTTTAATATATGGATAGAACAGTACCTAAAACCGGCAGTGAAGAAATTGAACTTTATAAGCGCACTTACTACTCGCTGTTGCGCTCAACGGATATGATTCAGATTGCCACATTGGAAGAGAGCCACATGGCAATGGAATCTTCACTGCACATCAAAGCCCGTTTGCCAGAACCTGACATCCCCGCGCTGACGTATACCAGCTTACGCTTACCAGCGGCCATCGCCGCCGTTGATACCATTCTTATCGGCCAAATTGAACAGTCATTTTTAGATGCCGGATATACGGACATCACCCAATGGGAGGGGGTATCTGCCCCAGGGCGGCGGCGACGTGTGCAATATGACGGGCAAAGCACAATGGCAGTTTTTATCGCCAGCCGATCCGACATTGACGATCTCGTGCCTATCTTGACGGCTTATCAGATCGAATGGAACAAACTGCATGACATGCTCCAAAGCGAAGTCTCTAAGCTGTTTTTAGCACAGAACAAAGCACGTACTACACCACTCACAGAAGCGGAAATCGAACTTTTGGCTAACGCGCTCAAAGTGGAGACAAGCGACATCCGTAAGCTAGAGATAATCTGGCAGGAGGATTTTATCGCCACGTTGCAGCAGATTGCCAAACAGCGTAAGATGATCGGCCTTAAGTTACTGGCTTCGTCATTGGCCGCGTACCGTAAAGCGACCAATTACTGGTGGAACGAACTCCAAGCGCAGGCCAGCAACGTCGGGGTGGAACTCTCGCGCCGTCCGATCTACTTTATTTCAAGCAATACGCACAGCCTGCCCAACCTACTAACAGGCTTTGCTTGGCGCAATGAAGCCCGCTTAATCGAATACATCCGCGAACAAGGCCACGAAAGCCTACTTGCTGAATATGAAGCGATCCTCAACAACGATCATCAGACCAACCTCAACAACTTTTTGTACTATATCCTCAAAAAGTACCTGTCCGATTACCCAGACGCAGCCCAACATCAGATCGAAGATGAGGCGACAAGCGGCATCTACCGTGTACCGAACAAGCACGGCTTTCAAATCGCCGCGCAGATCATCGACTTGAGCAAGCTCAAGAGTGAATGGTTGGACGAGCGCCTATGTGACACTCAAAATGCCGACCACATCACAAATAGCGATGCGCTGATTATCAACATTGATTATCCGCTTGGTTTGGCCGCCTACGAAATTCTCAATCGCGTATCCGAGCGGGTGGGCAATCTGATTGGCGTGTATATTATGGGCAAGGCGGCCACACTCAACGGGCGCGTGGGCGATGTGATGATCCCCAACGTCATCCACGATGAGCATTCTCAAAACACCTACTTGTTTAACAACTGCTTTAACGCGCAGGATGTCGCGCCGTATATGGCTTATGGCATGGTGTTGGATAATCAAAAGGCGATCAGCGCACCGGGGACATTTTTACAAAACTCGCAATATATGAGTGTATTCTACAAAGAAGGCTATACAGATATTGAGATGGAGGGCGGGCCTTATCTGTCCGCTGTGTATGAAGCCTATCGACCGAACCGCCATCCCCAAAATGAAATTGTCAACCTGTATGGCGTACCCTTTGATCTCGGCTTCCTACATTACGCATCTGATACACCGATGGGACGCGGGCACAATCTCGGCTCTGGCAATTTGAGTTATACCGGTGTTGACCCCACTTATGCCACCGCCATTGCTATCTTACGACGCATCTTAGAGCAAGAAGAACGGCGCATCACAACACCGCAGACGCTATCGTCAGCAGTTCGCACTGAATAAGGCGGAATTCCTGCTATAATAAAAGCCTATTCTGTCCTGCAAAAATTAGAGAAGCAGCCGATGCCGAAAGATAAAACGATTTATATCGGAGAGAGTGTGATCCGCGTCGATGCACGCGGTAAAGTCACCGGGGAAACACCCTACCCCGGAGATATTGACATGGATGGGCAACTGTGGATGAAAATCTGCTTTAGCGACCGCGCCCATGCCCGCATCACGCGCATCGACACCAGCACCGCTGAACAGATGCCCGGTGTGGTCGCCGTGTATACAGCGGCGGATGTCCCCGTCAACGAGTACGGCCTTATCACCAAGGATCAACCGGTTTTGTGCGGCCCCGGCAGTGATCGCCCCGATGCGGACATCGTGCGCTGCCACATGGATTATGTGGCCGTCGTCGTCGCAGAAAGCGAAGCCATCGCCGCGCAAGCCGCCCAACGCATCGTCATTGACTATGAAGATCTACCTGCGGTGTTTGATATGGAGGAGGCGATGCACGATGATGCCCCACAACTCCATGCTAATAACCCCAATAACATTCTCTGCCATTATCGCATCCGCAAAGGTGATATAACAGCCGGATGGGAGCAAGCCGAAGTCGTCGTTGAGGGCGAATATAGCACCGGATGGCAAGAACACGCCTACCTACAACCAGAGGCCGGGTTAGGTTATGTGGACGACGAAGGGCGTATTACCGTGTTAGTCGCCGGGCAGTGGACGCATGAGGACCTATGGCAAATTACCCATGCGCTTGACCTACCAGAAGACCAAGTGCGCGTCATTTACCCGGCGATTGGCGGCGCATTCGGTGGCCGTGAGGATATGTCCATACAGATTGTGCTGGCCTTAGTCGTGATGAAATTACACCGCCCAGTGAAAATCATCTGGAGCCGCGAGGAGTCAATCCGCTATCATCACAAGCGCCATCCTATCCGCATGTGGGCGAAGTGGGGCGCAACCCGTGACGGTCAGATCGTCGCCGTCGAATCGCGTGTTATCGGCGACTCCGGCGCATATAATTACACCTCAACTAAAGTGATGGCAAACGCCAACCTGATGATTACCGGGCCGTATGAAATCCCACACATTCACATCGACACCTATGGCGTATATACCAATAACATCCCGTGTGGCGCGTTCCGGGGGTTTGGCGCACCACAAGCTGCCCTCTGTGCGGAAGGCCAGATCAACAAACTAGCACAAGCCTTGGATATGGATCCGCTGGTTATTCGTTTAAAGAACAGCATCCGTGAAGGCAGTATTTTGTCTGTCGGTACACCGCTCCCCCCTGGCGTGAGTATGCCGCAAGTAATTGAGCAATGCGGCCTAGAGAGCTTTTGGGAAAAAGTCGGTGATGACTATCAACGCATTGCGCAAACGCAGCCGGATAACCCGTTTAAGCGGCGCGGCATCGGCATTGCGTGCGGGTTTAAGAACGTCGGCTATTCCTTCGGCTTCCCGGAGCATAGCTGGGCACAGATTGAGCTTTATGGCGCAGCAGAGATTGAGCGCATCGTCGTCAAGCAGAGCGGCGCCGATGTCGGGCAAGGCGCACACACTGTCATCATGCAGATGGCCGCCGATGCCGTTGGCGTGCCTTTCCATAAAGTGGAGTTGGTCGCATCCGACACGGCCCATACGGGGTCATCGGGCAGTGCATCAGCCTCCCGATTAACGTTTATGGCCGGGAATGCCCTACGCGGCGCGGCAGATGTGGCTCTAAAAAAATGGCAGGAAGAAGAACGTCCCGCCATCGGTGAGTTTATGTATCGTCCGCCCAAAACCACGATGTACGACCCACAAACAGGCAAAAGCGAACCGAATTTCTCTTATGGGTATGCCGCTCAAGCCGTAGAAGTGGAAGTAGACATCGAGACCGGGCATGTGCACATTATCAAGGTCGTCTCCGCTAATGATGTCGGCAAGGCAATCAACCCACAGAACGTTATCGGCCAGATTGAAGGCGCAGTCGTCCAAGCACAAGGGTATGTGTTGATGGAAAACCTCATCGCAGAAGCGGGACGCATCAAAAACCCCTTTCTCTCGACTTATCTCATCCCGACAGCATTAGACATCCCGACAGAGATCAAATCCGTCGTACTGGAGTATCCCGATCCGATTGGGCCTTGGGGCGCACGCGGCGTAGCGGAAATGCCGTTCTTACCGCTTGGCCCGGCCATTGCAGCGGCCATCCACGATGCAACAGAAGTTTGGATGGATCATATCCCGTTCACGCCGGAGCGTGTGGTCAAAGCCTTGCGCGACCACGCACGAGTTTAATCAGGCGATTTTTAATGAAACTACACGAGGCATTCAATATCAACCGGGGTGATGTCGTCGCATTCATCGGTGCGGGGGGCAAAACATCAACCCTGGTCAACCTCGGCTATGAATTAGCCGAGATGGGCTGGCGGGTGCTGGCGACCACCACTACCCGCATTCAAGTTGACCAGATGGAGACCCTACCCCGCGCACTCTCATTGAGTATGGGCAGTAGCGCCATCTCCGACGCTTTAAGCGAGGATGGTTTCGTCTTTTTATACGAGGACATCAATAACAACACCGTTTATGGACCATCGCCGCACATGATCCCTAATCTTATGGATGCCGTTGATAGCGATGTGATGTTGATTGAAGCCGATGTCGCGCAGGGAATGGCGCTCAAAGCGCCGTTTGATGGCGAACCCGTCATCCCGCCGGACACCTCACTGGTGGTTCCGGTGGTTTCGCTTAAAGCATTGGGGCAACCCCTGGACGATGAGCACGTCTATAACGTCCAAGCGATTATTGATCGCTACGGCTTCCCGGAGGGCAATCGCATAAAATCCCCTTGGATCGCGCAAGTGCTGCGAGATGAAACCCTGGGGCTATACGGCGTTCAAGATAATCAACGGGTGGTGGCCTTCATCAACCAGACAGAAGCCAAAGGATACAATCGCGCCCGTGCGCGGCTTGTGGCACGGCTCGCGTTGCGCACAGGGCGCTTACATGGTGTCGTGATCGGCTCCGCACGGGCAGCCAACCCCGTCTATGAGTTACAACGGCCTATTGGCGCGGTCGTACTGGCTGCCGGGCTATCCACACGCATGGGTGAGCCAAAAGTATTGCTCCCCTGGGATAAAGATAAAACCATCATTGAGCACATTGTCGCGCAGCTTATCACCGCCCGTGTGGATCATATCACAGTCGTCACCGGGCATCAGTCAAAAGCGGTTAAAGCCTTGCTCAAGCCATTAGATGTGCAGGTCGTATTTAATCGTTCTTACAAGACTGGGGAAATGCTCTCATCGCTCAAAACTGGGTTACGTACCATGCCCGATCACATCGGGGCAGCGTTTATCACCTTGGGCGATCAACCCCGTTTACAGCCCAAGGTCGTCTATCAACTCTTGAGTGCTTATGCGGAAAGCAACGCGCCGATTGTCGCCCCAAGCTACAAGATGCAGCGTGGGCATCCATTGCTCATTGGACGCTCCGTGTGGGCGGAAATTCTCAACCTACCGCGCACAGCCTCCCCACGTGAGGTCATCAACGCGCACAGCGAAGCGATACAGTATGTCAACGTCGATACTGATAGTGTGCTGCGCGATGTGGATACCCCGCAAGATTACGCTGAGGAACGCTGGCGAGCAGGTTTGGATACACAATAAACAAATCTGTGGGCATATATGACTCTACTGAAGTAAAAGTGTTATTGAGTGGTCACCACGCTGGGTATACAAACGGCTAAAGCACATTTATGATAATAGTCGTCAAGTTAGGCATTTTTTGATTATGAGATTACATCTACACTCTGATTTCATGCGGGGCAGGCAATTTATGCCAATCCTAATGCGCAACTTTTTTGCGTTACCTTGACAGTCTCCACCAATTAAGCGTTTGAGCGGGCATCCCTAGCATGGTGGGATTGATTTTTAACTTTGAGGGTAACTACTCAGGTAAAGCCTATATCCCGCATCGGCTCAAAGCCGATGGCTACATTAAAAGCTAGGAAGCCCGTAAACGGGCTGTATAAAATGATATTTCGCGCTGACTA
>DAOTTT010000300.1:0-10206 GCA_034437635.1 Anaerolineae bacterium
CCTCACATGCAAGAGAAATGGGTTATCATAAATAATGAAGTATAGACGGATTTAACGGTAGCGCCCCCACCACATTGTCAGCGGAGGGTAAAAAATGCTAAAATAACAGTAGTGATATATTGGACTGTTAGCATTTGGAAAATTTGTTGTCCCTCGCAAATAAGTGGCACGTGTGTGGCGCGCCCGCCGGATTAAGGTAGGTTGAGCCATGACGAACCGAGACACCCGTGCCTGTACCCTGGTTGATATACCCTTCATTCGCCGTATGAGCGACGCAGCCACCGTACTTGACACGGAACTTGAATTAACACGCGACATGCACGGCCCTAGCGGAGCCATTATCGGGGGCTTGTTGCTGCCACAGCGACACCAGATGATGCTACTAGCGCGTGTTGACGACGCTCAAGTCATCGGGCAGTTTCGGCTGCGGCGCACACTAGAGCCAGTCGCGCAGATGATTTACATCGCGCCTACCACGCCCGAAGACGGCGATGATAGCGCGTGGCTGCATCTGCTCGACGCGATGGCACGCGAAGCGGGTAAGCTCAGTGCAAGCGCGTTGATCGCCGAAGTGGACGAAGACAGCGTGCTGTTCGAAATCATGCGTCATGCGGGGTTCTCGGTCTATGCACGGCAGCAAATATGGCGACGTAAGCCAGGGAATTACCCTTGCTTAGAACCTAGCGTGCAACTCCACGCGGTGACAGAAGCCAATTGGCACACCGCCCAGGGCATCATCACACGGGTTTTACCGCCGCTGCTCCAGCCGCTCATTACCCCGGCAGAGCATCACAACGGGTGGGTGTACATCAAAGAGGGACGCACACTGGCATATATTGCCGTGACGGAAGGCCGCTATGGGGTGTACTTGGTGCCCTACATCGCCCAAGAAGCGATGCCACAAGCCCCAGCAATCATCCATCATAGCGTCAAGTTACTCGAAAAAGCGGAAACGCGCCCGGTTTACGTGCGGGTACGCCGCTATCAAGAATGGATTTTGCCCGCTTTAGAAGCGCTGCAATTCCAGCCAGGGCCGCCGCAAGCGATGATGGTTCGCCACATTAAGGCGACGGTAAGGCAACCGCGCTATAGTTTAGCGCGACAGGGATTAAAAACGATCCCTGGTATTTTCATTTAACGGATAAGAGTCAAAAGGTCCTTATGGAACGACGCATAACAGACGATATCGACAAGCTCAAAGCGGTATTACCGACGTTCATCAATGAGGCACTCGCAAGCCTGGGCAATACCGACGAACTGTTAGAGGTTGTGATGGACTTGGGGCGCGTGCCAACCGCCCGTTACATTGAAGGCGAGATCGAACTAGCCGAGTTTGAAATCAACCGCGATCATCTACAGCAGATTGTCGATAATATTGGCGACTTCGACGCGGATAACCGCGCCGGGTTGGAGCGCACCCTACACCGTATTTCCGCCATCCGTAACCGCCGGGGCGATGTCGTCGGGTTGACCTGCCGCATCGGTCGCGCCGTATACGGGACGATTGACATCATCGAAGACCTCATCGCCTCCGGGCAGAGCATCCTCATGCTAGGGCCGCCCGGTGTCGGTAAGACGACCATGCTCCGCGAAGCGGCGCGTGTGCTGGCGAACCAAAAGCGCGTCGTCATCGTGGATACGTCCAACGAGATCGGCGGCGATGGCGATGTCGCACACCCGGCCATTGGCCGTGCCCGCCGGATGCAAGTCAATCATCCAGAGCGCCAGCACGAAGTCATGATCGAAGCGGTGGAAAATCATAACCCGGAAGTCATCGTCATTGACGAGATCGGACGCGAGCTAGAAGCCCAAGCCGCCCGCACCATCGCGGAGCGAGGCGTGCAGTTGATCGGCACGGCACACGGTAATCAACTGGATAACCTCATGCTCAACCCAACGCTGACCGACCTTATCGGCGGCATCGAGAGCGTGACCCTGAGCGACGACGAAGCGCGACGACGCGGCACCCAAAAGACCGTGCTCGAACGCCGCGCCCCGCCCACCTTTGACGTACTGGTTGAAATCCAGACGCGGGATCGCATGGCCGTGCATGATAGCGTGGCGGAGTCGGTCGATAGTGCCCTGCGTGGGCGCATCCGCCCGATTGAACTACGCAACCGCGAGCCAGATGGGACGATCCACGTTGAGGAATACATGCCGGATATGCGCAGTATCACCAACGAGCGCGACGAGCGCCGCAACGGTAATAAGCAGCGCAACAACAACGTGCATTCCGTGCGGGGGCGGCCTGCCAGCGCCCGCGAAGAGTTCAAACCGCTGACGACCGATGGCGCGGACTTGCAACCGTTGACCGTCTATGCCTACGGCGTAGCCCGTAACCGCTTGCACCAAGCGGCGCGCCGCTTGCATGTACCGTTGGATGTCACCGAGGATTTAGGCTTGGCCGATGCCGTCGTGACCATGAAGACATACTACCGCCAGCGCCCCCGCCTGATTAAAGAAGCGGAAGGCAGCGGTATGCCGATCTATGTGTTACGCGCAAACACCGTCAGCCAGATGGAAAACTTCCTCATTGACGTGTTTAAGCTGGAGGTCAACCCCCTCGACCCTTTTGGGGAAGCGCTCCGGGAAACTGAAGACGCGATTAGTGCTGTCAAAGCAGGCGCATCATTTATTGATCTCGCCCCACAAGAGAGCAGCATTCGCCGTCGGCAGCAAGAGCTTGCGCGAGATGCCGAGCTTGATTCCCGGAGCGTGGGCGATGAACAAGACCGCCACATCCGTATCTACCGTGCACAACCAACATAAAACCAAGTTATAGATCACAGGGCGGGGCACAATCCGCCCTGCGATAACCCAAAGGCAATCTTATGGCCTCCCGCGATACGATCCTGAACAAACTACGCGCAGCCCGGCAACCCTTTGCTGATGCAGCTCCACGCCCGCAAACCTATCGCCCGGTTGCTCCCATCGCAGATGAGGAAGACTTACTCGCACGCTTCACAGCGGAACTCACCGCGTTAGATGGCGAAGTCTTCCCTGTGTCGGACGTAAACGCCGCCCGTGCGTGCATACTTGATTTACTCGCCCAACATCCCACGGAGCGCATCGCCGCATGGCATTTTAAGCATATCCCTGTGCCCCAACTCTATACCGCCATCCAAGCAGCCGGGTACCGCGTGGACTATCCGCACATCCACAATGAGGATCGCGCCGACGAACTCGCCCGTCTGGAAACCGCGCAAGTCGGCTTAACCGGCGCGGATGCCGCCATCGCTGCAACCGGATCGCTCGTGGTGACGACGGGCAAAGGCAAAAGTCGCATCCCGACGGTCTTACCGCCGGTGCATATCGCCGTTATCCAACGTAAACAGTTGCGCCCCCGTATAGAAGATTGGATGGCCGCGCAGCGTGCGGACAATCTCGCGGCGCTCCAAGCGGAGACTAACGTGTGCTTCATTACCGGGCCAAGCCGCACCGCGGATATTGAAAAGCAGCTTGTGGTCGGCGTGCATGGGCCGGGGCGCTTGCAAGTGGTCGTTGTGGAGCGTTAAGCAACTTACAGCTTTCAGCTATAATATTAAGCTAACGCGAGTTGACAGAACAACGCCAACAATGAGATATTGCCATCGTCGTAAAGGCTTATTAACTGTGGCAAGAAGTTAGCCTCAAAACTGACAACTGAAAGCTGACAACTGAAAGCTGAAAGCTAAAAGCGAGACTATCATGCGTTGGATCATCTTCTTTATCATTGCGTGTGCGTACTGCGTGCAGCCCATCTATGCGCAGACCCCTATAGAGCCTAATTTTGACGCGCTGCCGCCGTGTGAATTCGGCATGGATAGTGATATTCCGGGCTTGGTGGTGGGGGCGCTGGTGTATAACTTCGAGAACAATCGCGGCTGCCAACAAAACCTAGACCTCACCTTTCCCATCGCCAGCGTACCCAAGATTTTTGTCAGCGGCGCATACCATAAGCTGGTCGCTCAAGGGGTCGTGTCGCCGTCGGATACCATGCGCTTTGACGAGACGTATTACATGGCGGGGGCGTTCGACTGCCTCAACGCGGATGACATCGGGCGTGATGTCACCTTGCGCGAACTCGACCAAGTGATGATCGCCTGTAGCGACAACGCCGCAACGTGGATGCTCATGGATCGGATGGGGTGGGATTATGTGCAATATTACGTAGAAACACTCGGCATCCCCGGCATTGGCGAAGTCATCCCCTACAGCTTGGTAGACCGTATCAAGCTCGCTTACATTGACCCAGAGTGGAACAACGTGCCGCTGGCCTTAGCATCACAGTACATGCGCAGCCGCAATACGGAAGAACTCGAAGACTACTTTGACCAAGCGCCACGCTATACCCGCTCACAGATGCGCCAAGCGGCACAGCTTTACTTTGATAACAACAGTTACAACACCGCCACCCCGCGCGCGATGGGCTTGTACTTTAACCAACTGCGCAACGATTACCTAACCGACTTTGGCGAAGCCGGGCAAATCGCGGACGGCGTACTCGGCACATTGCTCAACACGCAGCGTCAATATAGCGCACAGTCCTTCCCCGGTACAGTGTACATAGGCAGTAAAAACGGCTTTGATACCGGTCTCGTTGCCGAGGTAAACTTTACCGTTTCCACCCTCAGCGGCTATAACCGCACACCGGAGACAATCGCCATCATTTTCACTCGGCAGACCGATCTCACCGTGAATAACGTCCAACGCCCAAGCCAATCCGCCGGGCCATTGCACCGCCTGCTGTGGGATATCTCCCCGCAGATGGTAGAAATCCTGTTTGAAAGCGCCAGCATCCCGCCCATGACCAATAATTGGATGATTAACACCGTGCGCTTTAGCTCATCCGACGCGGTGGATAACTGCTGGCTGACTTATGAACTAGCGAACTTTGACCCGGAATTTGTGACGGATTATGAGGGTTGCTTAGGGCAGACCCCACAGCAGACGATGTTCCAAGTGGGGGATCGCATCGCGTTAGGCTTGGTACTGCGCGGCATGAACTACCAAGACACCCGCTTGACCTTCATCTATACCGAGCCGGACGGCGACCAAAAATCGTATCAAGTCCGCGCCCCGGTGGAAGATCAAGTCGGCGTGAATTGGTTCCACCCGGTTAATGAGTCCGGCATCTGGACGCTGGATATTTACGTGAATCTAGAACTCGCATATAGCAATGTATTTAGTGTAGCGGGGTAAAATATGATGGCTCGATTGTGCTATCTCTTGGGGCTATGTTTGCTGTTACTTCCGGTATCAGCACAAGAGGATGTCATCACCTGGTTCGATGAGGGTGATGTCCTGTTCTATGTGACACAAGATGATGCGCTGATGGTTTATAATCCGCACACGCGCACCGAAGAAAAATTGCTTGAAAACGTTCAAGGGTTTTCGCCCAATCCAGACGGGCGTATCGCCTATACCCGCACCGATGAAGGCCAACGCCCAACGGCACAACATGACACACTTTATCGCCCCGGTGCGGCCTAACCTCAAAGAGCGGTATCCACTCACGCCGATGACCCGTTACATCCAATGGACGCACACCGACGGCCAAGCGCCCTTTGATGCGTGGTTGCGTTTGCATTGGCGTGTCGCGCCGCACTCTATGCGCGTTATCGGCACCGTCGCCCAATCTTCCCATTGGGCGACGATGCGCTTCCCGGAGACGGGCGATTATGTGGTGCCGGGGGCGCTCTGCCCGGTGCGCATCGACCACGAAGCCGACGAAGGCGTTTACATCGAGCCGAACGTGTGGATGGTGCATCCATTGGACACACCGTAACAATTACATCGTGTCGTCATCATCTTCGGGCTGCAATCGTTCTCGCATGGAGGCAAACACCGCTTTGATCGCGTCCGCGTCTTCGCCTGCGGCGGCAAGGGTGGCGCTCAATTCCAACACCAGATCATCCGGCAGCACATGCGCTTTAAACGGGCGGTCTGTCGGTTGCCCCAGGCGGCGCAGCGTGAACCGCTCCCATTGCGCCAGTTCATCCAATGCGGATTTTGCGCCCTCATGGGTGGGTTGTGCATCGTCTTCCTGCCCGGAAACAGGCCGCTCCCCCCAGGCGATGGGCGGCAGTTGATAGAACCGCTCGCGGATTTCGTTAACGCTCATCACCGGGTACGCGGCGCGGATCTCCGCAAGGCGTAATTGGTTATCCGTCGGGCGGATGTCCTCAAACTGCGCGACAAAATCCGTACCATAAAACGGCATCATCTCTTGGGTGATCTTCCCCGCGAGGCGTACCAGCTTCGGCCAGAGTGTGCGCTCAATAAATGTGCGCTCCGCGACACGGGCGTTCGCTTCGGTGGCGTTCTCGCTGATAAGGCCAATCGGCACGCCAAAGATGTTAAAAATCTCGTCCCGGTTGGCGCGGCGACCCTGCAAGTAATCCATATCCCGATGGTTCAAGCCGATGTCGTGCCACTCGATGCCGCTCCCACGTAGGAAGGCCGTCCGGCGCTGTGGGCCGCCATAACTCGCCCGCCATTCACGCTTGATGCGGTCAAAGTCGGTATCGCTCACAAACTCCTTGATGCTCACAATACCCGCTGGAATGCCGTTATTCTGCCCGAACGTCGCCTGATTCCATGCCGACATCGCCGCGTCGGTCTGCACGGCATACCGCGCCGCCTCCAATGCGGAAAGCCCGTAATAATCGTTGTACGGGTGCCACCGCTTGAAATGCACCACCTCCACCGCCTCAAACGGGATTTGCTGGCCGTCAATCTCGTAGATGTACCCGGCGATATGATCTTCCGGGTGGGGCACAATGCGCATACGATCCGGGCGCAGCGGCCAGATTTGCGCGGGCATCCCGGCGGCATCCCCCACCAGATACCAATAGGCGTTGCCCGTTAATTCTAACGCGCCGATGGTCTGCTCGAACAATTCAAAGCGGCTCATGGTCGGGTTCGGGCGACCCAGCAGCACCGCCAACGGATGACGGTCATCTTGCCCGGCGACATGCAGCGGCACCAACGCGGCGGCCTCCGCGATGGTCTTGACGGCCACATATACCCAAGCAGAACGGGTATAAGCATCATGCAGCGGCACAGGCGACGACGCGCCCATATAGCCGTTGTGCATGGCGACCGCCTCAATGTGGGGGGCATCATCGCGCAGATCACGCTGCCCGTTAAACAAATTACTGATCCAATTTAACATCCTCTACTCCCTGATGTTAGCTCACGTTAGCCTCAGCCTATGCGCGGATAGCAAGCGATAGTGGGCACTATGGACAGCATCAGTGTAGAATTTAGGCATTACATTCGTGATAATCAACAAGGAGAGCGAAATATGGTTAAATGGAACATCATCAACGAACTGAGCGAAGCCAAAGAAGTGGCTGTTTTTTCCGGCGGGGCGTGCAACATCCGCGACCATACCGGGCAATTGCTGCGCAACACAGAGCGCGACACGATCAACGGTTGGCTGACGGACAAGGAGATTAAGTTCTACGATCCGCAAATCCACCCGGATACACACGGCACCGAATATATCTACGAAGTCCATCACGAGTTGGAAATCGCCGCCCGCCGTGCCGCCCGTGTGAATTTATACGAGATTTCCCCGCGCACATTCGGCGGTGTCGCCAGCATGGAGATCGCCGTTGACGAGTTCAACACGGAGCAACCGACCATCATCTTCTTCTCTGATGGCAAGCAACACACCGATATTATCCCGTCGCATTCAGATGCCGGGTATCCGCTATTTGTGCCCTACGGCCTTTACGACAGCGAAGAAGCTATCGCCGCCCATTACCGCGAGTTCGTCAAAAACGGCAACATGATGCGCAAGTACCTTGTGCGCATGGCGGAAGACCTGCCCGCGCTGACCGTCACCTTCAACGAAGAGGCGTTCGAGGGCGATCGCGTCATCACACCCACGCGGATGCACGCCGTAGACATCATGAAGGCCATCGTCGATGCGGCAGGCGGTCGCCGCGTCATCGTCAACTTTACCGGGGGCACCGAAGCCTTTGACCAAAAGGGCAACCCACTTTTCATCTCGCCGGATAAACCGCCTAAAGCGCAAATGCGAGCCTTATTGGATCAATACGTGGACGAGGGCAACGCCTTACGTGCAGCCCTCAGCACACTCGTGCGGATCAACGTGTTTACACGGGTGGTCTACACACAGCGGGACGCGATCAACGCGCTGATTGACTTGATGAAGCTCAAAGGTATTGATGTCGAGGCATAAGCCGAACACGGTTACGCCCCTATACATCGATCATCATTCGTAGGGGCGGATCGTAATCCACACGCCGAACGCCACAACGCCTAAATCCAGCCATTGATCCGCACGCAAGCCGCCGACCATGACCGCGTAATCGCCGCGCAGAAAGCCGAGCGCGAACCCGCTCAGGCCGAGCGCGACCAAGACCGCGCCCAAACGCCTGCCAGGGGTCGCTATACCCCACCCGCGCCGATAGGCGATTACCACGCCCAAGCCAATACACGCCGCCGCCAGCATCCCCAGCGGTTGGACGGCATAGCGCGGCGCGATGCTGTTGGTCAGGTCGCGCTCCTCCCACACCAGCCAGCCGGGATAGTCCGCGAGGGTTTGCACTTCCGAGCCATACGCGCAGTGATTCGCGCCGCAGCCCCACCACGCCGCAAATGCCAACAGTGGCACAACCAGCGCGACGGCATCCAGCAGAAGCGGCAGCTTGAGCGCCCGGTAGCGTGCCATGCTCCACAGCCCCAGCCATCCGCCGATGACCGCGCCGTGCCAATCCAAACCGCCCGCCCGGAACTGTCCGATCTCCGCCGGGTGGATGCTAAAATATGACCAATGCAGCATCACATGGACGGCACGCGCCAGCAGCAACGCCCCCACCAACGCGGCTAAACCCACGTCCATCACACGCCCGGCAGGGACGACCTGCCGCGCACGATAACGCACGGTTACGGTGCCCATGCTCATGACGATGGCGACGGCCATCAACCAGCTTGCGGTCTGCGCGGTGAGGGTGGCAACGGTGGTTATGGGTGGGGGCATGGGCTAGCTTTCCATCACGCCAAATAAGCGCAACAGATCACGGGCGGCGGTCGTCGCCGGGAGTTCGCCGCCCATCACGGCGTGTTCTATATCGGGCAATTGCGCCTTGATGCGCTCATCCTGGAAGAACGCCCGCTTGATTTGCTCCTCAATGAGCGTGTGCAGCCATTCTCGCGCTTGCGCCGTGCGCCGCGCCTGGAATACGCCGCTGGCTTCGGTCTTCTCGCGGAAGTTTTCCACGACTTGCCATAATTTCTCTATACCATCGCCCATCAGCGCGGAGCAAGTATGTGCCCGTGTGCGCCAGCCTTCCGTCGCCGGGGCCAGGTAGTGCAAGGCGCGGTTGTATTCCGCCCGCGCTGCCTGCGCCGGGATCGCGTTGGGGCCATCGGCTTTATTGATGGCGATGGCATCGGCAATTTCCATCACGCCTTTTTTGATACCCTGGAGTTCATCGCCCGCCCCGGTGATAAGCACCAAGAGGAAGAAATCAACCATGCCGCGCACGGTGATCTCACTTTGCCCGGTGCCGACCGTCTCCACGAGGATGACATCAAACCCGGCGGCCTCACACAAGAGCATCGTCTCGCGGGTTTTACGCGCCACGCCGCCCAGCATCCCCCCAGTGGGCGATGGCCGGATGAAGGCGTTAGGGTCGCGGGATAAAATTTCCATGCGCGTTTTATCGCCCAAAATGCTACCCCCGGTGACGCTGCTGGTGGGGTCTACGGCGAGGACGGCCACCTTATGCCCGCGCTCCGTGAGCAGTGTACCGAGCGCCTCAATCAACGTCGATTTCCCCGCGCCGGGTACGCCTGTCACCCCCACACGGATCGCGTCGCCGGTATCCGGCAGACAATCGCGCAGCACAGCTTGCGCCATCTCGAAGTGTCGTTCTGCGTTGCTCTCAATGAGCGTAATCGCCCGCGCCAACGTCGCCCGCTCACCAGCGCGGATACCCTGCACGTAGTCCTCAACTTGTATTTGCCGCCGCCGGGATTGCGGGCGTTTGGGTTGCGCTGCGCCATCAGCACCCGCCATCACATGGGCGGCGAACTCGCGCCCGCCATCGTCGGGTGTCCATTCCGGGCGGTTATCATGTTTCATCAAAACCTCCTTGCTGGAAACCACCCGTCTTTAGCGGGTGGAGGAAAGCATGGTTGGCGCGTGTAGCTACCACCGTGCATCGGACAAAAGATCGTGCGCGGTGT
>DAOTTT010000301.1:0-8430 GCA_034437635.1 Anaerolineae bacterium
ACACCGCGCACGATCTTTTGTCCGATGCACGGTGGTAGCTACACGCGCCAACCATGCTTTCCTCCACCCGCTAAAGACGGGTGGTTTCCAGCAAGGAGGTTTTGATGAAAATATCTATGGACAATGCACAAACGATGCGGTGGCAAGACTGGACTTTAGTCGGCTTGCGATTGCTTTACATCATCGGCATGAGCGGCGCACTGTTCTTACAACGTGCCCAACAGACTACCCCACCCGCTAACGATGACTTACTTATCGTAGCGGCGGGAGGCGGTGTAGGGATCGTTTTCCTCATCGGGCTGAATTTGATCCGCAGCTTAAATGCGATGTTTTCATATTCGCTGATGGCCTTTGACTGGGTGTTGGTCGGTGCGATGACGCACCTTAGCGAAGCTGATCCCGTCATCACATTAGGCGCGTTCGCATTCTTAGCCGCTACTGCCATCCCCCGCCTGGGCCAAGCCCTGGGCGCTTTTCATGGCTTGGTTTTAGCGACGGTCACTTATGGGTTGATGCTGTTCCAAAGTAGCGGCCAAGATCTGAGTCAGAGCTTTGAATTTAACGTTCTCATCGACACATACGCCCCGACGATGATCGCTATTGCCATTATCGGCATTGCGTTATGTTTTTATGCTTTCATGCGGTCGCGTTATGGCAACGACCAACAACAACGGCTGCGCAAGCTGGCGAAAGAACGCGAAGAACAACTCCAACGGATGCAGGAACGCTCCCAAGCCATTTACGAGATGACGACAATGGTCACGGGGACGCTCAACTTCGAGAAAATCTTGGAGTCTGCGTTAGACATCGGCGATATGATTATCCGTAACGACAGCAGCGGGCGCGTCATCAGCGCGGTGATGTTGTTCCGCTCGGACGATAAGCTCTACATCACAGATGCACGCGGACTTAAGCCGGGCTATGAGAATAAAGAACTTAAGCCTAACGCGGGCGTTCTCGCCGAAGCGTTTGAAGAAGCAATGCCGATCATAGCGAAAAACCCCCACCGCGACCCTGTACTGGGCAACCTGCCCGGTTTTAACCTTGTGCGGTCGCTGATTGTCGTGCCACTCCGCGCTAATTATGACAACTTCGGCGCGTTATTTTATGGGACAACCATAGCTAACGCTTTTGCGCCGGATCATGTGGACGTTTTACGCGCCATTGGCGTACAAGCGACCGTTGCCTTGCAGAATTCCGTGCTCTATAACAACCTCATGGGCGAAAAAGAACGCATCATCGAGATGGAAGAAGACGCACGCAAAGCCCTTGTGCGCGACCTGCACGATGTCCCTACGCAGACCATCTCCGGTGTTGCGATGCGAGTACGTATCGCCATGCGTATGATGGAACGCACGCCGGAAGAAGTGCCGGAGGAACTCGAAGTAATCGAGCAGATGGCGCTCCGGGCGACAGAAGAAATCCGGCATGTCTTGTTCAAGTTACGTCCATTGGCGCTTGAAAGCCAAGGACTCACCGCCGCGCTCAAGCAATTAGCGGAAAAAATGCAGACTACCTATCAACAGCCGGTCACCATCCGCATGAGCGATGACTTTGAGTTGTATCTGGACGAAACACAGCAGGGTGCATTATTCTATCTCGTCGAAGAAGCTGTGAATAATGCTCGCAAATATGCAGAAGCCAGCATGATTACCGTGCAAGGCAAGCGCAAGGAAGATATGCTCTTGATTCAGATTGCCGACAATGGCAAAGGTTTCGATGCCGGAGCCGTCAACGAAAATTATGATGACCGGGGGAGCTTCGGCATGGTCAACATGCGCGAACGCGCCGAGTTATTAGACGCCACGCTGACGCTCAAGAGTATGCCGGGGCGCGGCACAACTATTAACGTCATTATCCCGGCTGATGAGTCCCGTCATAAAACAGACGGTCATCATCGCAGGGATATGCCAATGACCAAACTGGCGGCTTCTGCGCAGAAGAATCTCTCCAGGTTGAACTCAAGACTATGACCCATTCTGATCTCGCCGCGTTGCGCGGTGAACCCAGTTATGTATGGCGTGCCGGGCAAGAACGCCGCTTGCAGATGATTAAGCGTTGGGCACACTTGGGCGATGCCCGCGTGCTCGATCATGGCAGCGGAACCGGCATGTACGCCTCACAATTTCGCCGTCGTTTTACTTTAGATGTCGATACATTTGATATTGAGCTAGAGCGGGTACAGGTCGCCCAAGAGGACACCCCCGCGCTTTGGTCGCTGCGGCAGAGTCGCTGCCGTACCCGGATAACGTTTTTGATACGATTGTCTCCAACGAGGTGATTGAACACGTTAACGACTACCGCAAAGCCGCTGCGGAGATGGTGCGCGTGCTCAAACCGGGCGGGCGCATCGTGATCTTTTTGCCTAATCGCTGGTATCCGTTCGAGACGCACGGCCATTATTGGAAAGGAGAATATCACTTCGGCAATACGCCGTTGATTAACTACCTGCCCAACCGCTGGCGCGACCAACTCGCGCCGCATGTCCGCGCCTATACTAAACGGTCACTGCGGCGCTTATTTGTCGATCAACCGATAACGATCGTGGAGCATCGGCGCATTTATGGCGGTTACGACAACCTCATCGCCCGGTTAGGTCGTCCGATGAAGGTCATGCGCGATATGTTGTATCTCGCAGAAGGCACCCCGTTTGATACATGGGGTTTATCCCATCTACTGGTGGTCGAAAAACGTCACTGATCCAACCAAACCGGCAGATTACCCAGCGCGATGATGCCGTGCCATTTTTCCGCGTCGCCTTCCGTGAAGATGGCCGCCTCCGCCGCGACATCACCACCTGCATTCTGGATGATCTGCCGCATACCGTTGAGTGTACTACCCGTAGAGATCACATCATCGACAATGACAATAGATTGCCCTTCGACCAATGCGCGGTCTTTCTCGTCCAAATACAAGACCTGCTTATCGCCAGTGGTGATACTTTCCGTCTCCGCTTTGATCGCTTCGCCCATATAGCTCTTATAGCTTTTGCGCAGCACAATATACGGCTTGCCCATATCCACGCTCAATTGATGCGCTAAAGGGATCGACTTGGCCGCCGCTGTGATAAATGCGCTGAACTGTAACGCGCTCAGGTGTTCTTTAAGGGCGCTGCTCGCCGCTTGGACAAGCTCGGTATCGCCTAAAATATTCAAAATAGCAATGCGGACACCCGGCGCGACTTCAAACAGGCGTAAATCGCGGGTCACGTCTTGGATTTGAATGCGGTACGTTTCGGGATGAGTCATGATTTTATCCTGCAATCATTCAACAAGTGTATAGTTGACAGTATGGCCGGGCGCATCGTGAAATACAAGCTTTTCATCGCACACATACGCCACGTCGCCAACGCTCAGTTGATACGGCGCTTCAATGGTCTTCCCGCCGATCATCGTGCCGTTAGTGCTGCCCAAGTCTTCGATATAGACCGCATCGCCATCACGCCGAATTTGACAATGAAAGCGCGAAACCCCTTTGACAGCCAATACGATCTCGTTATGGCTGGAGCGCCCAACACGGGTGACGGTCTTTTCTAATGGGAATGTCTTCTCGTGCCACGTCACATGCGTCGGTGTGGTGCCGCTGCGTTTCTCGACTTGCAACGGCGGTTCTGGCAGTGGGGGCACAAACTCCTGCGTTTGGTTTTTCTTTTGTAGCTCACGGCTACGCAAGGTCATGGTGTCGTCGTGGCGGCTCGTCATCGTGTAAAACGCCTGTGTGGAAAGCGTCTTGCGCCTATACACATCATAACGTACTTCGCCCTGCTCCACATCTGCCGCCTGCTGCATGAGCGCGTTTCGCTCTTCCAAGAGGCGATTATTCTGCTGTGCGTCATTATCCGCGATGGACTCCGCAGCTTGCCGCAACACGATCGCCGCCGTGTGATAATCCCCTTGATCTGCCGCACGGATCGCCCGCTTACGCGCATTCGCCGCCTGCAAAAGCAAGACGGTGTTTTTAACCTCAGGGTGTGGCAGTTGCGGGATGCTCGTCTCAACGTCCAGCATGACGGGGATTTCTTGGATTTTATGCTCGGTTTCATCGCCCTGAATAGCATCGTATTCAAAGCGTAATGTGGCGATCTGCTGTTGCCCCGGCCCAGCAAGGCCCGGCACGTCAATTTCCAGAACCAGAGCTTTTAGTTCCTCAGCAAAAATATCGCCCAGGCGAAATGCTGTGTACGCGCCATCACTGCTGATGGGATAAGCGTTCAATTGATTATTGACCTTCACGCCCGGTTCTGGTTTGATGCCGATGGTCAAGTTTTGCCCTAGCACGTTGAGCAACCCTTGTAGTTCTTCGCGGAAGATAGTCGGCGTGACCTCCGGGCTTTCAATAAAATAATAAGCCCCACCGCCCGCGTTCGCCATTTCCATCAGCAGATCTTCGTTAAAGTCACGGCCTAGCCCCATCGTCGTTGTAGTGATGCCTTCACCTAGCTTTTGGTACGCCATTTGCACCAACTGCGCGGAGTCGGTCACACCGCGATTAGCCAGGCCATCGCTAATGAGGATCACTCGGTTGACAAAACGTGATTTGCGGTTGCGATCAACCAGCTTACAGCCTTCCAGCCATCCACTGCTAAGATTGGTCGTGCCACCGGCTTTTATGCATGCGATGCGCTGATTAATCGCGTCCTTGCGCGTCACATTCTCCGGCATGAGCAAGGTTTCGACCTTGTCGTTATACAACACGGCTGAGAACATATCGTTCGCGCTCAGGTTTTCCACCAAAAATTGTGCGGCTTGCCGGGTATAGTCGAGCTTTTGCCCGGCCATAGACCCACTACGGTCAATCACCAAACTCAAATTGAGCGGTCGCCGTTGGACGTTTTGCGGCGCAGGACCGCTAGTTAGTCGCGCCATCAAAAACAACTTACCCGCTTGACCGGGGGCGCGTGTGCCATAATCTAGGATGTAATCCGCTTGCATGGATAAATCTCTCAATGTGCCTATTTAGCTGAATCGTATCATAGCACAAGTTCGGCTTTCTGCCTGTACGACTTCATGACGATGTAATTTCTTCTGCAAGTAAGCCATCGACAAGCGTTAACATACGGTCGGCCTGCTCTGCGAGTTCAACATCATGCGTGACCATAACAATCGTCGTACCGGCCTCTTGGCGGATGGTGTGAAGCGCATTCAGCACACGCTCACCGGAGTCCGTATCCAGGTTGCCTGTTGGCTCATCTGCCAAGATCAGCGGCGGATTATTCGCCAACGCACGGGCAATCGCCACGCGCTGCTGCTGCCCGCCGGATAGCTCCGTTGGACGATGGCCTAGGCGATCTCCCAGGCCAAGCATATCAAGCAATTCTGCGGCACGTTTGTTGGGATTATAGCGCGTTTTGCGGGCAAATTGTATCGGTAAGGCGACGTTTTCCAGCGCGGTTAATGTCGGGATGAGATTAAAAAATTGGAATATAAAGCCGATTTTCTCGTTACGAATTTCGGTCAATTGATCTTCGTTCATGCGGGATATTTCGATGCCGTCAATAGCGATTGACCCACCCGTTGGCGTATCCAAACCACCTAAAATACCCAGCAAGGTGCTTTTGCCACTGCCAGATGGCCCGACGATGCTAACAAGTTCCCCTGCATCAATTTGCAGGCTCACACCGCGCAACGCATGAACTTGTGTTTTACCCAGGGGCAATATTTTCGTGAGGCTTTCCGCACGGATAACAGGATGTGGCATATGCACTTCTTTGATTTCGCTCGTACAATGCACTCATCATACTAAGCAATAGCACATATGCCAACAAAATATCCGATTAGATTTCGAGTTCGTCCGCTTGTGCCTTGACCAACATACGGAATACGTCGGACTCGGTAATAATGCCGACGACTTGTTCGTTTTCATCAACGACGGGCAAGCCGCTGACCTTATTTTCCAGCATAATCTTGGCTGCTTGGATGAGCGGCTCAAATTCATGCACGGTCATGACCTTATGCGACATCACATCTCTAACGGCCAACTGCGACCACAGATAGTTGAGTTCCCAAATGCTTAAGGTCGTTACGCCGGAAGGACTTGCTTCCCGCACGTCACCGATGGTCACAATACCCTGGATCACGCTATTGTCATCCAAAACAGGCAAACGACGAATGCGATTTTTCTTCATGATTTGATGCGCCGTTGTAATTGGCATATCCGGTGTTGCGCTGATAATGTCCGTCGTCATCCAATCTTTAATTTTGACTTCACGCAGTAACATAAACATCTCCTAAAGTTCGTTTTTAACACTATGCCACAAGTCAACAGATTTCTCTACTAGCGTAACGCTAGGCGTGTTTCATCGGGACGATCATCACCGGGCGATGGGCTGCGGAGACAACTTTGCTGGCGACACTGCCCAACAACCACCGTGCAAACCCCGTGCGGCCATGCGTGGACATCACAATAGCATCCACATGACGTTCATCAGCTTGTTCGACAATCGTTGTGGCTGGTTCGCCGATGATGGCATCCACGCTGACCGAGAAGCCCGCATCCCGTAGACTTTGCGCCATCCGTGTGAGATATTCTGACGCTTGCGGCACCACCTGTGTTTCCACATCTTTTTGACTTAAGCTATACGACGGTATACCCGCCGGGTAGAACATACTCGCCGGGTAATCCGGCACATCAACCACCGTCAATAATGTGATTCGACCGTCTTCACCAACGATCTCCTGTGCAAATTGAAGGGCTTGCTCGGCTACTTCCGATCCATCCAATGGAACGAGAACATGCTTTAACATAAAAACCATCCCCTTTTCTTTTTAGAATAACAATTTCTAACCCATTCACGTAGTTACACTTATCATAATCAACAGAATTTAATGTCATATTTTGTCTTTTCAATTTAAACTAGATAGAGATGAGACAAACACCATAGCAGAAATGAGGGAACATGCCAGTAAAGCAACAGTGGTTTATCGAAGATCGTGTTGTTTATGTGCGATATTGGGGCGACGTATCAGCGGAGGAGATCGGCCAAGCCTACAGCGACTCGTTATCTTTTGTACGAGCCAGCAAAGACCCGCGCCAGGTCCACTTTTTGCATGATTGGACGGATTGGCATACCTTCCCTAAAAACATCATGCAAATCCGCAAGCATATTGACGTAAATCTCACCGCGAAAGATCGACAAAAAATCGGCTGGATGGTGGTTTATGGCAATAACAATCGTCTGCTCAGTTATCTCGGCCGGGTGATTATGCAGATCGCGCGTGTATCGTTTCGCATCTACCATGAGCAGGACAAAGCAATTAGTTATCTAAAAAGCATGGACATCAGCCTAAAAGATTATGATTTTTCAGATTTAGACAGCAAAACCGATGATCAAGATGAAAGCCAGGAGGACTAATCCCCCTGGCCGCATTATCTAAGCCGATATCAACGCGAGATCGTGCAACTTAACGACAGCATCTTGGATGTCATCCTCATGTAAGACAAACGAGATGCTGCATTCTGACGCGCCTTGGGCAATCGCCAACACATTAATGCCCTGTTCGCCCATGATGGTAAACACGCGCCCGGCTACGCCCGGTGTGCCGCGCATCCCCGCGCCGATTACCGTCACAATGCCCACATCCGGCTGAATCGCCACGCCGTCCACATTTTGACTGGCAATTTCGCTATGTAACTCGGACTCCACCGCGTTCTTGACGGCTTGCGCGTGATCGTCCATCACCGTAAAGCAAAAGCTCTGCTCGGAAGAAGCCTGCGAGATCATGAGGATATTCGCGCCTGCATGGGCGGATGCCAAAAACGCTCGCCCCGCGATACCCGGCACCCCTAACATACCTGCGCCGGTCACGGTCATCAAGCTCACATTGCGGATGCTAGCGACGGATTTAATCACGGTGTTGCTAGGTTGCGCCTCATGTGTGATGCGTGTACCGGGATAATCCGGGTTAAAGGTGTTACGCACGCGGATTGGAATACCCCGTTTTAAGATCGGCTGTACGGTCTTGGGATGTAGCACCTTTGCCCCATAAAATGCCATTTCGCCCACTTCCGTATACGAGACGCTGGGCAGCACCCGCGCCCGCTTATCCATGCGCGGGTCAGTTGTCATTACGCCGTCTACGTCTGTCCAGATGGTAAACTCATCGCTATCGACATACGCGGCGAAAATGGCCGCACTATAATCACTGCCACCGCGCCCCAACGTCGTGAAGACACCGATCGGAGTCGCACCGATAAAGCCCGTAATCACCGGGATTACGCCTTCATCGAGCAAGGGCAACAACGTTTGACGAATGTTAGCCTCGGTCACATTCCAAACGGGTACGGCGTTTTGATGGGAATCATCGGTTATAAGCATCTGGCTGGCATCAAATTGTCGTGCGTTGAGTCCTTCCGCTTGCATAATAGCAGCGATCATGCGGCTGCTCATGCGCTCGCCGGACGAAACCGCCTGATCCATCACACGCGGGGTCA